>NZ_DAMBJX010000017.1:45447-56132 GCF_032067225.1 Brevundimonas vesicularis
GGGGTTGCCGTCGCGCAGCGTCAGGACTTCGCCGTGATAGTTCGTGGGGATGCCGCCCATGTTGTAGTGGACGGTCGGCAGGACCGGGATCGGCTCCTTGGTCACATCCACGCCGGCGAAGATCTTGGCGCTTTCGGAAATGCCCGGCAGGCGCTGGTGCAGGATCTTCGGATCCAGGTGATCCAGGTGCAGGAAGATGTGGTCCTTGTTCGGACCCACGCCGCGCCCTTCACGGATTTCGATGGTCATGGAGCGCGAGACCATGTCGCGCGGGGCCAGGTCCTTCACGGTCGGCGCATAGCGCTCCATGAAGCGCTCGCCTTCCGAGTTGGTCAGATAACCGCCCTCGCCGCGTGCACCCTCGGTGATCAGGCAGCCGGCGCCATAGATGCCGGTCGGGTGGAACTGCACGAACTCCATGTCCTGCAACGGCAGGCCGGCGCGCAGCACCATCGCATTGCCGTCGCCGGTGCAGGTGTGGGCCGAGGTGGCGCTGAAATAGGCGCGGCCGTATCCGCCGGTCGCCAGAACCACCATCTTGGCGCGGAACTGGTGAAGCTGACCGTTGTCCAGTTGCAGGGCCGTCACGCCGGTGCAGGCGCCGTCCTGCATGATCAGGTCGAGCGCGAAATATTCGACGAAGAACTTCACCTCGCGGCGCACCGACTGGCCGTACAGGGTGTGCAGGATGGCGTGGCCGGTGCGGTCGGCGGCGGCGCAGGTGCGCTGCACCGGGCCTTCGCCGAAGTTGCGGGTCATGCCGCCGAAGGCGCGCTGATAGATCTTGCCTTCTTCGGTGCGGCTGAAGGGCACGCCCCAGTGTTCCAGCTCATAGACGGCCTTGGGCGCGTTACGGACCAGATATTCAATCGAGTCCTGGTCGCCCAGCCAGTCCGACCCCTTGACGGTGTCGTACATGTGCCACTGCCAGCTGTCCTCGCCCATGTTGCCGAGCGAGGCGGAGATGCCGCCCTGGGCCGCGACGGTGTGCGAGCGGGTGGGGAAGACCTTGGTCACGCAGGCGACCTTCAGCCCCTGCTGGGCGGCGCCGAGCGCGGCGCGAAGGCCCGAGCCCCCGGCGCCGACGACGACGACGTCGTATTCGTGATCGATCAGTTCGTAAGCGGCCATCAGTTAATCAGGCTCCGAAACCAGCGGGCAGCGGCGCCGAACCCAGCGCCAGCCGCACGATGAAGAAGACGCTGGCGGCGGCCAGCACCAGGAAGACGACGTTCAGCAGCAGGACCAGAAGGCCGCGCGTTCCGACGCTGGGCACGTAATCTTCCAGAATGACTTTCCAAGCCAGGCTGACGTAGCCGAAGAAGATCACGGCGGTGATCGCCATCAGGGCGGCGTTCAGCGGATTGGCAAACCAGGCCATCGCCGCGTCATAGCCGGCGCCCGCTAGGGTGAAGCCGGTCGAGGCGACCCACAGGCCCAGCGGCAGCAGTGCCACCAGCAGGATGCGCTCGATCAGCCATTCGCCGGCGCCGTGACGCTCGGAGACCTTGACGTTGTTCTTGAACTTTGCGGCGCCGCTCACAGCGAAACCCTCCCGGTGGCGAACAGGACGACCCAGAACAGCACGGCCAACGGGATCGGCCCCCATACCGCTATGTTCGACAGGGCGGTCGCCGACTTCACCGTCAGCCCGTTGCCGGTGTCGTTATAGGTGTGACGCGCGCCGTTCAGGATGAAGGAGAACAGCACCACCGTCAGACCGAAGAAGACCAGCAGGCCCAGCGGCGATCCGGCCAGATCGAGCGCGCTCTGGAACGCCTCGGGCCCGAACGCCAGCGCACCCAGCCAGGCCAGGACGAACAGCACGCCGACCGTGGCGGCGATGATCGTCGCGCGGAACAGGATCGAGGCCGTCATGGTGACGTGCCAGCGCCACACGCCCATGTGGGGCGACAGCGGCGCGATATGTCCGTTCGGTTGAGTGACGAAGCGACCCGTCCGGTCGCTTGAGGCGCCACCCGGCGTCGGGTTGGGCTGGTTCATGCGAATGGTTCTCAAAAGCGAATGAATTCAATCGCCGTGTGCGGTTGCGAAGGCTTTTGTGACCCTGTGGGGCCGGTGTCAACGCACAGACCCCCAGATCGACGGATTGTGCGGTTTACGTCGGTTCCATCACGACGGATCACGTTTGCGTTCAGGGCCAGTTCGACGGCTAGGCGACGCGCCGGACGATTTGGCAGGGTGGGCTCATGTTGCTGCTCGCCCTGATGTCCGCCGTCGCCGTGGAGCCCGCCATTCAGACGACCGGTCTCCTGGACGCGACGCCGGAAACCTATCGCGCGCCGGACGTCCGCCCCTATCAGCCGCCGTCCCGTTTCGGGCGCGAAACGGCCGAGGGGGACGCCGCGACCGACCTGCATCGCCGTCCCCTGACGGCCCCGGTTGCGGTCGACGACTACGCCGGCGACTATGAGTTCAGCCCCTCCGACAGCCAGACCACCTACGACCAGGGCGTGGCCCAGGCCGCGATCGACGCCGAAACCGGAATGGGTCCGCTGGACGGGCGCTGGCGCATCGCCCAGCCGGACGGAAGACCCTTGCTGTCGCTGTCCCTGACCGACCGGGGCGAGGGCCGTCGGGTCGAAGGCGCCTGGCGACGTTTGGATGCGCCGGCCGGGGTCGACCAAATGGGCTTCGCAGGCCCGGTCTCGACCCAGGGCGAGGTCGTCATCATTCCCCTGTCGGAGGGCGAACTGCGTCTGCATGCGGCGGCGGACAGCTGGGCCGGAGAATGGGTTCAGGACGGCCGCGCCCGTCCCGTCACGGCGACCCGTTCAGGCTGATCTCGCCACCCCCGATCTCGCCAGCGTCTATCCGCCACCCTATATGTAGCGAATGACCCAGCCTCGTTCCGTTCTTCGCCTGCACCCCGCCCATCGCGACGACATCGGCGACCTGACCACCCGGCGTCCGGTGCCCGGCCCCGGCCTGGACCAGATCGATCCCTTCCTGTTTCTGAACCACCACGGGCCCCAGACCTATGCGCCGGGCAACGCCGGCCTGCCGTTCGGCCCGCACCCGCACCGGGGCTTCGAGACCGTCACCTTCATCCTGAACGGCGAGCTGGCCCACAACGATTCCGGCGGCGGCGAGAGCATCATCAAGGCGGGCGGCATCCAGTGGATGACCGCCGGCTCGGGCCTGATCCACGCCGAACTGTCCCCGACCGCCTTCAAGCGCGACGGCGGGCCGATGGAGATCTTGCAGCTGTGGGTCAACCTGCCGTCGCGGCTGAAGATGACCAAGCCGGACTATATCGGCCTGCAGAAGTCCGACATCCCGACCTTCACCACCGAGGCCGGCGTCACCGTCGAGCCGGTCTCCGGCGACTGGCTGGGAGTGAAGGCGCCGATCCAGTCCCTGATCGACATCCATCTGGCCGTCGTCCGCCTGCCCGCCGGCGCGACGTTCGAGACTCCCGTCGCCCGCGGCCGAAACGTCTTCCTCTATGGAGTCAAGGGCGAGATCGCCGTCGCCGGAACTCCCGTCCCGCAATGGAGCCTCGCCGCCCTGTCCGACGGCGACGCGGTCCAGATCACGGCCACCACCGACGCCGTCGTCCTCCTGGGCCACGCCAATCCCATCGACGAGCCGGTCTTCAGCCATGGCCCCTTCGTCATGAACACCCGCGACGAGATCATCCAGGCGATCCAGGATTACCAGTCCGGCAAGTTCGGCCCGCCGCCGAGGGTGTAAGATGATCCTTCCCCGCCCAGCGGGGGAGGGGGACCGCGAAGCGGTGGAGGGGGCGACCGCATCATCGATGTTGAAAGTCTCATTCAAGCACCGTGGGATTTTCGCCCCCTCCACCACGCTACGCGCGGTCCCCCTCCCCCTTTCCGCTACGCTCCTAGGGGGAGGATCTTATGCGCGCGCCTCTCCCCGCGCAGATGATGCGCTCCCCGCCAAAACCCTATATGACGCCGGTTCCTAGCGACCGCCCCAGCCGAAGACACGCCGAATGCCCAGCCTGAACGAGATCCGCGCCACCTACCTCGACTATTTCGCGGCGGACGGCCACGCCAAGGTCCATTCGGCCCCGCTGGTGCCGCAGAACGATCCGTCGCTGCTCTTCGTCAACGCCGGCATGGTGCCGTTCAAGGACTATTTCACCGGCGCCGCCAAGCCGCCCTATCCGCGCGCGACCAGCTCGCAGAAATGCGTGCGCGCCGGGGGCAAGCACAACGACCTGGACAACGTCGGCTATACCGCGCGCCACCTGACCTTCTTCGAGATGCTGGGCAACTTCTCCTTCGGCGACTATTTCAAGGAACACGCCATCGAGAAGGCGTGGAACCTGGTCACCCAGGACTTCGACCTGGACCCCAAACGCCTCTTGGTCACCGTCTATATCGATGACGACGAGGCCGCCGCGATCTGGAAGAAGGTCACCGGCTTCTCCGATGACAAGATCATCCGCATCGCCGGCTCGGACAACTTCTGGGCCATGGGCGACTCGGGCCCCTGCGGCCCCTGCACCGAGATCTTCTGGGACCACGGCGACAAGATCGCCGGCGGCCCTCCAGGCTCGCCGGACGAGGACGGCGACCGCTACGTCGAGATCTGGAACAACGTCTTCATGCAGTATGAGAAGGAGAACGATCAGATCGTTCGCAACCTTCCCAAGCCCAGCGTGGACACCGGCATGGGTCTGGAGCGGATGACCACCGTGCTCCAGGGCGTGCATTCGGTCTTCGAAACCGACCTGTTCAAGACGCTGATCGCCGCGTCCGAAGACGCCACCGCGACCAAGTCGGACGGCGACCAGGCCGCCAGCCATCGCGTCATCGCCGACCATCTGCGCTCCTCGTCCTTCCTGATCGCCGACGGCGTCACCCCGTCGAATGAAGGCCGGGGCTATGTGCTGCGCCGCATCATGCGCCGCGCCATGCGCCACGCCCACCTGCTGGGCGCCGCCGATCCCCTGATGCACCGTCTGGTCCCGACCCTGGTGGCCCAGATGGGCGACGCCTATCCCGAACTGGCCCGCGCCCAGCCCTTCATCGAGGACACGCTGAAGCAGGAAGAGGTCCGCTTCCGCACCACGCTCGGCCGCGGCATGGCCCTGTTCGACACGGCGGTTCAGGGCTTCCGTCCCGGCGACATGCTGGACGGCCAGACGGCCTTCACCCTGTCCGACACCTACGGCTTCCCGCTGGACCTGACCCAGGACGAGGCCCGTCGTCGCGGCTTCTCGGTCAACGTCGACGGCTTCGAGACCGCCATGGCCGAACAGCGCCAGCGTTCGCGCGAGAACTGGAAAGGCTCGGGCCAGACCGCCAACACCAACGAATGGCTGGCGATCCGCGACCGGATGGGGCCGACCGTCTTCACCGGCTATGACAATATCGAGGGCTCGGGCGAGGTCCTGGCCCTGATGAACGCCGGCGCGCCGGTCGAAACGGCCGAGGCCGGCGACATCGTCGAAGTGTTGTTCGACACCACCCCCTTCTATGCCGAAAGCGGCGGCCAGGCCGGCGATCACGGAACCCTGGAATGGCCGGGCGGAGAGGCCGAGGTCATCGACGTGCGTAAACACGCCGGCGACCTGCACGTCCTGGTGGCCCAGGTCACGGCCGGCAAGCTGGAGATCGGAACCCGCGCGGCCCAGCTGGTGGACGCCGAAAAGCGCCGCACCAGCCGCGCCAACCACTCCGCCGCCCACCTGCTGCATACGGCGCTGAAGAATGTGCTTGGCCCCGCAGTCGCCCAGAAGGGTCAGCTGGTCGACGCCGAGCGCGCCCGTTTTGACTTCAGCCACGGCGCCCCGCTCACCGAGGCCGAACTGTCGGCCATCGAGACCGAGGTCAATGCCGTCATCCGCCAGAACGTGCCGGCGGAAACCAAGCTGATGGCCCCGCAGGAGGCGATCGAGGCCGGCGCCATCGCCCTGTTCGGCGAGAAGTACGGCGACGAGGTCCGCGTCCTGACGCTGGGGCGCTCGCTCGTCAGCGACAACGCTCCCTATTCGGTCGAACTGTGCGGCGGCACCCACGTCGCCCGCACCGGCGACATCGCCCTGTTCAAGATCGTTCAGGAAACCGGCGTCGCCGCCGGCGTGCGCCGCATCGAGGCTCTGACCGGCGAAGCCGCGCGTCAGTATCTGCTGGCCCAGGCCAGCGTCGCCCGTTCGCTGGCCCAAAGCTTCAAGGTCCAGACTGCCGACGTCCCGGCCCGCGTCGACAGCCTGACCGCCTCGGTGAAGTCGCTGGAGAAACAGGTCGCCGAGCTGAAGAAGCAGCTGGCCCTAGGCGGCGGCTCGGGTGCGTCGTCTGCGCCTGAGGAGATCAACGGCGTCAAGCTGATGGCCCGCGTGCTCGACGGCGTGGACGGCAAGGGTCTGCGCGGCGTCGCCGAGGACTTCAGGAAACAGGTCGGCACCGGCGTCGTCGCCCTGATCGGCGTCACCGAGGGCAAGGCGGCGGTCACTGTCGCCGTGACCTCGGATCTGACTGATCGCGTCAACGCCGCCGACCTGGCCCGCGCCGCCGTCATCGCCATGGGCGGACAGGGCGCCGGCGGCAAACCCGACTTCGCCCAAGGCGGCGCCCCCGATGGGTCGAAGGCCGAAGACGGTCTGGCGGCGGTTCGTGCGGCGCTGGCCTAAATTACGATGCCCTTCTCCCATTGGGAGAAGGTGGCCCAGAGGGCCGGATGAGGGTCGGCCGGCGGACCATGTCGCACCAGCCGACCCTCACCCTTTCGCGCAAATACGATCGCTGCGCGCTCGTGCGCTCAAGCCCTCTCCCAAAGGGAGAGGGTAATCCATCGCAATTTCGAACCTTACAGCCTTGCTATTCAACGGCTTAGCCGGCCGCAGCGTCCGCTTCCTGAGCATGCCGCAGGGACGGCCTATACTCTGCGCTCACCACAGAGGAGGCCGCGCACCCAAGGCAAAGCGCACCAATTGCACTCAAATTCTGATCGGCGCCCCGCCGTCCAATCAGACGAATTAGACACTTTAGACGGTGTTTTTGTCCCCGACCGTCTCAACCCATCGGGTCGGGCGTCAGGTCCACCCCGGCCAGCTTCCAGGTGAAGGGCGTCCGGCGTTCCATGATCAGCACCAGCGCGTCGTCCGGCCGATCGTCGCGCGTCAGGGTGACGGCGAAGGTGTTGAGGCCGCGATAGGCCCAGGACTGGCGGATCTTGTCCTTGTCGACGGCCGGCGTGTCGTCGGCGGGCACGGGCCGCTCCGGCTCGGGCGTCTCGCCAGAGCGGACCATGGCGGCGATGCCTTGCGGCGTGACGAAGTTGTCGACCGCCCCCTCGACCAGCGACGGGGCCAGCAGCATGCCCAGCGCCGCCAGGCCGGTGTCCCCCTTGGTCCGATTGCGGATTTCCAAGGCCGCGCGCGCGTTCAGCTCGCTCTTCAGGCTGGTGCGGAACGCCGGGAAGTCCACCTGCCGCTCCAGCCCTGCCGCATCCCCTGTCCGCGCGGCCCGCACCAGCGCCTGGGCGGCGATGAAGGGCGAGACGAACAGGGCGACGACCACGCCGATGACGACGGCGATCAGGATTCCGGTGATGATCTTGCGGCTCATGTCGTCTCCTTGGAACGCCAACGCAGGCTGGGCGGCGTCGGTTGCCGGGTTTATCGCGGGGTGACGGTGACGGCGGGCTCCGCCGGGGCCGTTCCGTCGGGCAGGCCGATGTGAACCAGCTTCCACTCGAACGGCCCGCGCCGCTCGAAGGTGAACAGGGTGCGCGACCCGCCCTGATCCGTCACCGCCATGCGCGCCCGGTTGACGCTCCAGTAGGCGGGGCTGGGCCAGGGCTTGCGGCTGCGCTCCGAGGCCGGCGCCACGCCCGCCGAGGTGCGCTGGCTGGCGTATCGGCCCTCGCCCTTCAGCAAGGCGCTGAGGGCGGCGGGCGTCAGATAGGCGTCCACGTCCGGCTGGCGCAGGATCGGGTTCTGCTCGATCTGACGCCGGAAGGCGCCGATGGGGTCTTCCAGGAAGGACGGCGCGGGCGCCATCGCCTCGGGCCGTCCCGCCAGCTGCGGCCGCAACGATTGGCGCACGGCGTTGAAGTCGATCAGTCGCGCTAGCCCTGCCACATCATTCGCCTCGGCCGCCGACCGAATGGCGAAGAAGGCCACCGCGGGCGCCGCGAAGAAGGACAGCGCGGCCACGACCACCGCCGCCAGCACCAGGTTTCCGAACAACCGCTTCACGAACGCATCCTCATTACCGCCGATCATGCACGCCCCGGCCGATCACACAACGAAAAGCCCCGCCGGATCGCTCCGACGGGGCTGGTATTCTTGCGTTCCTCCCCAGCGCAGCGGGGGAGGAACGTCGTCCTCAGCCCACGTCGGGCAGAGCGGTCTTCAGGTTCTCGGCCACCTTGTCGAGGAAGCCCTCGGTGGTCAGCCAGCCCTGTTGGTCGCCGACCAGCAGCGCCAGGTCCTTGGTCATGAAGCCTGCCTCGACCGTGTCCACGACCACCTTCTCCAGGGTGTCGGCGAACTGGTCCAGGGCGGCGTTGCCGTCCAGCTTGGCGCGGTGCTTGAAGCCGCGCGTCCAGGCGAAGATCGAGGCGATCGAGTTGGTCGAGGTGGCCTCGCCCTTCTGATGCTGGCGATAGTGGCGGGTCACGGTGCCGTGGGCGGCTTCCGTCTCCAGCACCTTGCCATCCGGCGTCATCAGGACCGAGGTCATCAGGCCCAACGAGCCGAAGCCCTGCGCCACCACGTCCGACTGCACGTCGCCGTCGTAGTTCTTGCACGCCCAGACGAAGCCGCCCGACCACTTCATCGCGGCCGCGACCATGTCGTCGATCAGGCGGTGCTCATAGGTCAGGCCGCGTGCCTTGAACTCGGCGGCGTAGTGTTCGTCGAACACTTCCTGGAACAGGTCCTTGAAGCGGCCATCATAGGCTTTGAGGATCGTGTTCTTGGTCGACAGATAGACCGGATAGTTGCGCTGCAGGCCATAGGCGAAGCTGGCGTGTGCGAACTCGCGGATCGAGGCGTCCTGGTTGTACATGGCCATGGCCACGCCGGCGCCCGGGGCCTTGTAGACCTCGTGCTCGATGACTTCGCCGTCCTCGCCGACGAACTTGATCGTCAGGGTGCCGGGACCGGGCATCAGGAAGTCGGTGGCCTTGTACTGGTCGCCGAAGGCGTGACGGCCGACGACGATCGGCTGGGTCCAGCCCGGAACCAGGCGCGGCACGTTCGAGCAGATGATCGGCTCGCGGAAGACCACGCCGCCCAGGATGTTGCGGATGGTGCCGTTCGGCGACTTCCACATCTTCTTCAGGCCGAACTCCTGCACGCGGGCTTCGTCCGGGGTGATGGTGGCGCACTTCACGCCGACGCCGTGCTTCTGGATCGCGTGGGCCGCGTCGATCGTCACCTGGTCGTCTGTGGCGTCGCGGTGCTCCATGCCCAGGTCGTAGTAGTCCAGCTCGAGATCCAGGAACGGGAAGACCAGCTTGTCCTTGATCATCTGCCAGATGATGCGGGTCATTTCGTCGCCGTCGATGTCGACGATGGGGTTTTCGACCTTGATCTTGGCCATGCGTGCGGTCCGCCTGTGACTGTGGGGAAGGGAATGTCGTGGCGGCGGTATAGCGAGGCCGCGCGCCCGCGCAAACCCCGCCGCCCGTCGTCGCCGCCCGGAATAACGCAGATCGGTCCTGAACCCTTTGCCGCCCCCGGACTTCTCTTGAGCCCAGCAACAGAGACGGACGGCAGGATGACGGAGGAAGAGCGCCAGCTGGTGGATCGCTGGATCGTCACCTTCTGCGAGGCGCCGCCCGTGATCGATGCGGAACTGATGCGCAGGCTGATCGCTGAACAGGAAGCGACACAGAAGGAAGCACAGTCATGTCAGAAAAGACGTTCAAGGCCGGCGACAAGGTGAAGTGGGACCACAGCCAGGGCACAACGACCGGCAAGGTGGTCAAGAAGGTCACCTCGGAGACCAAGATCAAGGGCCACAAGGTTGCGGCCTCCAAGGACAATCCGGAGTATATCGTCGAGAGCGCCAAGACCGGTGCACGCGCGGCGCACAAGCCGTCGGAGTTGAAGAAGGCATGACCCCGAACGGCCTGTGGCGCGGCGTCGCCCTTTCGGCCCTTGCCCTGTCTGCGCTGTCCATCGCCGGATGCGGAGACAAGGATGCGGGCAAGACGCCTGCCGCGACCCAGGCCGCCCGTCAGGCTGCGCCGGCCGCCGCTGCGCCGGTGCTGCAGATCCGCCCTGAAACCAAGACCTTCCGGGACTGGAGCGCCACCTGCGGCAACGACGGGACATGCTGGGCCTTCGGCTTTGCGCCAGAGTTCGCCGCCGGTTGGGTCCGTATCACCCTGGCGCCGGGCCCTGACGCCCAGCCGCAGATCCTCTTCGGCTATTGGCCCGACGGCGAGGCCAAGGACGCCGGCTCCCTCAGCCTGACCATCGACGGCCGCGCCTATCCGGCCGTGCTCGGCGTGGCGAGCGACGCCGAGGCGCCCGTCGGTGAAATCCGCAACGGCGCCCGCGCCGCTCTCGACGCCCTGGCCCAAGGCAAGGTCATGATCATTCGCGGCGCCTCGACACAGGAGGTGTCGCTGCACGGCGCCGCCGCCGCCCTGTTGTGGATCGACGAGAAGCAGGGACGTCTGGATACGCCAACTGCCCTGATCCGACGCGGCGACCGTCCGGCCGCCCTTGT
>NZ_DAMBJX010000018.1:0-1811 GCF_032067225.1 Brevundimonas vesicularis
AGGGTCGAGGGGGATACTCGGCCGCACTCGGGACGGTCCTCGCAGGGACTGCCGACCCGTCGCAGGCTTATGGGGTTAGGCGATAAGACCGCCACCGCTCGGCGCCCCGAGCTTGCAGGCCAACCACCCGCGCGGAGCGTCATACCCTTCGTCGAAACGGTACTCAAAACTCACACTCCGGGCGAAGGCCCGGCGCTCCGTCCAGCCCTCCAGACTTCGCAGGCCGAACGCCGCGAAGACAAAGCTGTTTTCAGTCCCGCGCGACACTGCGTCATCTTGTCAAACCGCCCCTCGCGCCCCAACTGCAAAGCCTACCCAAATCACACCTTCGCTCGCGACAGGAGCCCTGATGCCGCATGCCGACAGCCTGATTCTCACCCTGGTCGGGGGCTTCGTCCTCGCCTTCGTGTTCGGCATGCTGGCGCATCGGCTGAAACTGTCGCCCCTGGTGGGCTATCTCGTCGCGGGCGTGATCGTCGGCCCCTATACGGGCGGCTTCGTCGCCGACACCGAACTGGCGCCGCAACTGGCCGAGATCGGCGTCATTCTGCTGATGTTCGGCGTCGGCCTGCATTTCTCGCCCAAGGATCTGATGCAGGTCCGCAAGGTCGCCATTCCCGGCGCCCTGGTTCAGATCGGCGTCGCCACCGTGTTGGGATGGGGGCTGGGCCGGTTCGTGCTGGGCCTGGGCGATGTCGAGGCCCTGCTGATGGGCTTTGCATTGTCCGTCGCCTCGACCGTCGTCCTGCTGCGCGCGCTTGAGGAGCGTAAACAGGTCAAGGGCGAGATCGGCCGCATCGCCGTGGGCTGGCTGATCGTCGAGGATCTGGTCATCGTCATCGCCCTGGTCATGCTGCCCATGGTGCTTGTCCCGGCCGGAACACAGACGGACTTTGCGGCCCTGGGTGCAGACGTCGGCCTGACCCTGCTCAAGGTCGTGCTGTTCGTCGTCGGCATGCTGGTCGTCGGCGGCAAGGTCATTCCCTGGCTGCTGATCCGCATCGCCCACACCAAGTCGCGCGAGCTCTTCACACTGGGCGTCCTCGCCATCGCCCTGGGCATCGCCTGGCTGGCCTATTTCCTGTTCCACTCCTTCGCGCTGGGCGCCTTCCTGGCCGGTCTGGTGATGAACGCCTCGCCCCTGGGTCACAATGCAGCCGAGCGGTCCTTGCCCCTGCGCGACGCCTTCGCCGTGCTGTTCTTCGTTTCGGTCGGCATGCTGTTCGACCCGATGATCGTGGTGCGCCAGCCCTGGGCGGTTCTGGGCGTGCTGGGCATCGTCATCGTCGGCAAGTCGGTCGCGGCCCTGGTCATCACCCAAACCTTCAAGCTGGATCGGCCGACCGGTTTCACCGTCGCGGCGTCCCTGGCCCAGATCGGCGAGTTCTCCTTCATCCTGGCCGCGCTCGGCGTGTCGCTGGGCGCCATGAGCCGCGAGACCCACGACCTGATCCTGGCCGCCGCCCTGCTGTCGATCTCGCTGAACCCCTTCGTCTTCCTGTTCACCGACCGGATGGGCGGCAAGCCGAAGCCGCCCGCCGCCGGCGCGATCCGACCCGCAGCCGCGGACGGCCCGATCACGGATGCGGTCGCGGCGCCCTGAGCCTCTTTCCGCGCCGCCCGCCGCCCGCTATCGTCCGCTCATGGACAAAATCGCCGCAGATCAGGCCGTTCTTCATTATGGCGACGGCGAGTTCGCCGTCTTGAAGCCGGGCCGCTTCGTGCGCTGCGCAGTGACGGACAAACCGATCCCGCTGGAAGTCCTCCGCTACTGGAGCCCCAGCCGTCAGCAGCCCTATTTCGGCCCGGCC
>NZ_DAMBJX010000018.1:1821-55827 GCF_032067225.1 Brevundimonas vesicularis
AGCAGGGCGAAAAATGATCCCGTCGCGCCGCGCCCTGCTGACCGGCGCGGGCGCCAGCCTGATCGCCGCGCCGCTGATGGCTGAAGACCGCAACGCCCTGCCGCTGACCTTGAACGGCGCCTGGCGTCAGGGCGGCTACGCCTTCGGTCGCACCGCGCCGCGCGCCCTGATCTTCGTCGACGGCGAGGCCCTGACCACCGCCTCGGCCGCTGGCCTCTTCGTGATCGGCTTCGACCGCGACGCCGGTCCGACCACCCAGGTCGAGGCCCGATCCGGCGACCGGTCCGCCCGACGCACGCTCGACATCGCCCCCTACGCCTTCCCGTCAACCAGCGTGAACGGCCTGCCGCCCTCGACCGTCGAGCCCAGCGATCCCGCTCTGCTGGCCCGCATCCAGCAGGAGATCGTGCTGAAGACCGAGGGCTTCGCCAGCCGCATCGACGCCGACGACTTCAAGGACGGGTTCGTCTGGCCGCTGGAGAGCTACCGGGTCTCCAGCGCATGGGGCGCCCAGCGCGTCCTAAACGGCACGCCCGCCCGGCCGCACTATGGCATCGATCTGGCCGCCCCTCAGGGCAGCGTGATCCGCGCCCCCGCCGACGGCCGCATCGCCTTCGTCCGTCCGGACATGCATTTCGAGGGCGGCCTGACCCTGATCGACCACGGTCAGGGCCTGATCAGCTGCTATCTGCACCAGTCGCGGCTGGACGTGGCGCTGGGTCAGCGCGTCCGGCGCGGCGATGCGCTGGGCCGCGTCGGCATGACCGGCCGCGCCACCGGCCCCCACCTGTGCTGGCGCATGAAATGGCGCGATCGCAACCTGGATCCGTCACTCATGATCGGGGCGCGTGTTCCAGAAAGTCTAGCCTGATCAAAGGCTCCTCTTGCGAGACTACGCATATCCCCTTAGCCTCGATCAAAGATCTGGCGGGGCCCGATGTTTTCTCTGAAATCGCTGAACGTCCTGCTTGTGGACGACAATCAGAATATGCGCGCCATCGCGTCGGCCGTGCTGCATTCGGCCGACATCCGCAACGTCTATGAGGCGTCCGAAGGCGCCACGGCTTTCGATCTGCTGCGTCGCCACGCGATCGATCTGGCCATCGTCGATTTCAACATGTTCCCGCTGGACGGGGTCGAGTTCACACGGCTGGTCCGCACCAGCCCCGACAGCCCCAATCCGTTTCTGCCGATCATCATGATGACCGGCCATTCCGAACGCAGCCGCGTCTACGAGGCCCGCGACGCCGGGGTGACCGAATTCATCGTCAAGCCGATCACCGCCAAGGCCGTGCTGGATCGGCTGAACGCCGTCATCATGAAGCCCCGCCCCTTTATCAAGGCCGATGGCTATATCGGGCCCTGCCGTCGGCGTCGCGAGACGCCCGACTACGCCGGGCCCTACCGTCGAGGATCGGACGCCTCGCGGTCCAACGCCGCATAGACCTTGTCCGGCCAGCGCTTGTGGACCCAGAACCAGTCCACGGGATGTTCTTTCACCCGATCCTCGACGAAGCGATTGGCGGCCTGGATGCCGGCCAGCGTATCCGCCGCCTTGTCCTCGCTTTGATTGACCACGATCGGCTCGTGCGCCGTCACCCGGAACCGCACGCCCGGCAGGCGCACCACCGACAGCGGCAGCATGACCGTGTCGAACTTCAACGCCAGTCTGGCCGCTCCAGGGGAGGCGTTCACCGGCTGACCGAAGAACTCCACCTCTGGCCCCTGATTGTATTTCTGATCGACCAGCAGAGCGATGGAATCGCCGCGCTTCATCCCCGCCATCAGTTCGCGCGTCCCGTCGCCCTTGGGCGCAAACAGGCGGATGCCGTAACGCTCCCGGCTCTGGCGGATCAGGGCGTCGACGTACGGATTATTGGCGGCGCGATAGGTCACCTGACACGGCACGCCCGAGGCCATGATCACCGCCGCCATGACCTCGAAGTTGGCCAGATGGCCCGAGATAAAAACGGCCGGCTTGCCGCTGTCGCGCAAGGCGTGCAGCCGCTCCATCCCGACCACCTCGACACGCCCGCCTTCGGGCGTCAGATGATCCATGACCGCCAGTTCGGCGAAGGTCCGGCCCGTCTGGTCCCACTGCGCCAGGGCCAGCGCCTGACGCTCCGCCTCGCCCATTTCGGGAAAGGCGATGCGGAGGTTTCGCATCACCGTCTTCTGCGTGCCGGTCAACGGCCCCAAGGTGCGCAGCAGCCAGCCGCCCAACCCCGACGCCCGCTCGACGCCCAACAGGCGCAGAAAGCCGAACAGCGCCTGAAAGCCGAAGGCCTCCAGGCGCCAAACTAGATCCTGCTTCCAGTCGTTACGCTCACCAGGCAATCGTCAATCCACCGTCCACCACAAGGGTCTGGCCGGTCACATAGGCCGACGCAGGGCTGCACAGATAGACCGCCGTGCCCGCGATTTCATCGGGCTGACCGATCCTTTTCAGCGGCGCGGGCTCGGTGACCTGTTTCAGCAGCTCTGGGTTCTCCCACAAATATTTGGCGAAATCGGTCTGAACCAGCCCAGGCGCGATGCAGTTGACCCGCACGTTCGACGGTCCCCACTCCACCGCCAGATTGCGCACCAGCTGCATGTCCGCCGCCTTGGAGATATTGTAAGCGCCGATCAGGGCGTTGCCGCGAAGCCCGCCGATGGACGAGATCACCAGGATCGACCCGTCCTTGCGCTCCACCATCTGCGGCGAGACCATCTGGATCAGCCAGTGGTTCGAGATCACGTTATTCTGCAGGATCTTTTCGAACTGGTCGTCGGCGATGCCCGCCATCGGCCCGGCGTAGGGATTGGTCGCGGCGTTGCAGACCAGGATGTCGATCTGGCCGAAGGCGGCGTTGGTCTCATCGACCAGCCGCTGCAAATCCTCCTTCGAGGCGATGTTGGCGGGAACGGCGATGGCGCGCGGTTCATCGGCCTTGGCGCCATACTTGCCGTTGATCTCGGCGGCGACCTCGTCGCACGGCCCGGCCTTGCGCGACGAGATGACGACCTTGGCGCCATGTTCGGCCAGCCGTTCGGCGATGGCCTTGCCGATTCCCCGCGATGAGCCGGTGATGATTGCGACCTTGCCGGTCAGATCGAACAGTTCCATTGCGTTTCCCGTAGGTTTGGCGGGGATATTTGCAGCCCCACTCTAGCCGAATGACATTGATAGCCTGATACTCAGGCGATTCCATCCGGGAGTGGCCGACCGCCAGCCGATGCGCAACGTAACAACGGGCTTTCTCTACTTCGCCTATCTGTTCCTCGGCATGACCGTGGGGGCCTTCCTGTGGCGCGCGGGCCTTGGGATCGGCGCAGGCGTGGCCGGAACGCTCGGCGCACTGGGGCTGTTGGGCGCCTTCCACGGCATCGTCACCGGCATCGCCGAGCGCCGCGTCCTGAAGAAGGAAATCGGCCAGGTCCGCGAGGCCCACCGCCTGCTCGCCGATGCAATGGAATCGACACAGGGCGCCCTGACCGAACTGGCGCACGTCATCGAGACCGGCGTCCTGTCCGACACCGACGCCCTGACCGGTGAGGTCCGGATGCTGGAATCGCTGGTCCAGCAGATGAGCGAAAGCATCGACGAGCGCCTGGCCGCCGCCCCCCATGTCGGCGTCGAGACCTTTGAGGGCCGTCGCATGGCGCAGTCGAACGTCCTGCTGCGCACCATCCACGAAGCGCTCAGCGAAGGCCGCGTCGATCTGTATCTTCAGCCAGTCGTCTCCCTGCCCCAGCGCCGGACGATCTTCTACGAGAGCTTCACTCGGCTGCGCGACGCCACCGACCGCGTCATGATGCCGGCGGAATATCTGTCCCTGGCCGAGGGCGAGGGTCTGGTGCCGGCGATCGACAATCTACTGCTGTTCCGCTGCGCCCAGATCGTGCGGCGGCTGGCGCGTCAGGATCGCAAGGTCGGCGTCTTCTGCAACGTGGCCCTGACCTCGCTGGGCGACGAGACCTTCTTCCCACAGTTCCTGGACTTCCTCAGCGAGAACCGTGACCTGAACCAGGCGCTGATCTTCGAACTGGGTCAGGCGACGTTCGACGCGCGCGGCGCCATCGAGGCGCGCAACATGGCCAAGCTGGCCGACCTGGGCTTCCGCTTCTCGCTGGATAAGGTGCAGACGCTGGACCTCGACTTCGCCGATCTGCAACGCTCGGACGTCAAGTTCATCAAGGTCGCGGCCGACCTGATGATCGAACAACTGCTGGACCTGGACGGCGGCGCCCCCTTGCGCTCCATGCCCGACATCCAGGCCGCCGACTTCGCCGCCCTGACCCGCCGCTATGGCGTCGAGGTCATCGCCGAAAAGGTAGAGAACGAACGCCAGGTCGTCGATATCCTAGAACTGGACGTCAGTATGGGCCAGGGCCACCTGTTCGGCGAACCCCGCGCCATCAAGGAACAGGTGCTGGCCGAAACCGACCCCCCGGCCGAGTTTCTGCGCTCCACCCTTCGCAGCGCCGAGCAGCGTCGCCGGTTCAGCTAAAACAGTTCGTTTCCTCCCCACGCCGTGGGGAGGTGGCACGGCGCGCCTTTGCGCCGTGACGGAGGGGCTTCTCCCATCACAGGCGCCGAGCCAGTTTCAAGAACCCCTCCACCGCTTCGCGGTCCCCCTCCCCATTTCATGGGGAGGAGACTTCCGTCTCGGCGGCCAAGCCGCTAATCACGGCGCCATGACCCTCCCCCACGCCCTGCCTCACCTCGGCGCCGTCGCCGGCGATTATGACATCCTGCTCTGCGACGTCTGGGGCGTGATCCATAATGGCCGCGAAAGCTGGGCTGGCCCGTGCGAGGCGCTGACCCGGTTCAACCGCGAGGGCGGCCACGTGGTGCTGATCTCCAACTCGCCCCGCCCGGCCTCGGACGTGATCGCTCAGTTGGATGGGCTGAGCGTGCCGCGCGAGGCGTGGAAGGCCTTCGTCACCTCCGGCGACGCGACCCGCGCCGAACTGGCCAGGCGCGCGCCCGGCCCGGCCTGGATCGTCGGCCCTGAACGTGACGCGCCGCTGTATGCGGGCCTTGGCCTCGAGCGCGCCGCGTCGCCTGAGGACGCCGCCTTCATCTCCGTCACCGGCCCGGTGGACGACACGGTCGAGACGCCCGAAGACTACCGGGAACGGTTCGCCGTCGGCGCCGCACGCAACATCGAACTGATCTGCGCCAATCCCGACCGCGTCGTCCAACGCGGCGACCAGCTGATCTACTGCGGCGGAGCGCTGGCCGACCTCTATGAATCGCAGGGCGGCCGGGTCGTGATGGCGGGCAAGCCCTTCGCCCCGATCTACGACCTGGCGATCAAGGAGGCGGAAGGCCTGCTGGGCCGCTCCGTCGATCGCTCGCGCATCCTGTGCATCGGCGACGGCGTCGTCACCGACGTCATGGGCGCAAACGCGCAAGGGCTGGATTGCCTGTTCATCGCCCAGGGCATCCACGGCGACCAGGCCAAGGGCGAGGACGGCGCGCTTGACCCTGCCCGCGCCGCCGCTCTGCTGAAGGCGGAAACGACCTATGCGCGATACGCCGCGCTCGAACTGAACTGGTAAGGCTCGCCATTTTGTCGCACCGCCGCTAAAGCCTCATCCATGGTCGAATTGGTTCAGCAGCATCCGTCCGGTGGTTACATCCTGGACGAACTTCACGTCGGCATGGCGGCCGAGAAAATCGTCGTCGCGACGGAGGACCGCATTCGGCTGTTCGCCGAGGCGTCCGACGACTTCAACCCGGTGCATCTGGACGAGGCCTTCGCCTCCAAGACCGCCTATCGCGGCCGCATCGCCCACGGCCTGCTCAGCGCCTCGTTCGGATCGGCCGTGGTCGGCACCATCCTGCCGGGCGCCGGCTCGATCTATATCTCCCAGACCCTGGCCTTCCATCAGCCGGTGCGGATCGACGACGTCGTGCGCATCCTGATCACCGTGATCGAGGTCGAGCCCGAGAGCGCGCGGGTCAAGCTCAGCTGCGAAGGCTTCGTCGGCGAGACCATGATCATGGACGGCGTCGCCGTCGTCCGCGTCCCCCGCCGGCGCAAACCCTCCCAGCGTTGATGCAGATTGTCCGCGACTGGCGCGACCTGCCGGACGCGCTGAAAGGCGCTGCGGTCGCCGTCGGCGCCTTCGACGGCGTGCATCGCGGGCATCAGGCCGTCATCGCCGGCGCCCGTAACGCGGCGGAACGGCTGGGCGCGCCGCTGGGCGTCGTCAGCTTCGATCCTCATCCCCGCCGCTGGTTCCAGAAGGACGCCGCGCCCTTCCGACTGATGACGGCCGACCAGATGGCCGAGGCCCTGGCGCCGCTGGGTGTGGACATCCTGTATCTCCTGCCCTTCGACGCCGAGATGGCCGGCATGACCGACGCCGCCTTCGCCGAGCGGGTTCTGGCCGAGGGTCTGGGCGTCCGCCACGCCGCCGTCGGGTTCGATTTCACCTTCGGCAAGGGCCGATCCGGCTCGCCCGAAGCCTTGCACGCCTACGGCGAGCGGCTGGGCTTCACCGTCTCGGTCGCCGAACGGCTGGATGACGCGGACGGGCTGAAACTGTCGTCCAGCGCCGTTCGAGAGGCCCTGAAGGCCGGCGACATGGCCCGCGCCGCCGCGATCCTGAGCCGCCCCTTCGCCATTCGCGGCGAGGTGATCCACGGCGACAAGCGCGGCCGCACCATCGGCGTGCCGACGGCCAATATCGCGCTCGGCGACTACATGCGCCCCGCCTACGGCGTCTATGCGACCCGCAGCCGATTGCCGGACGGGCGGGTGATCGACGGCGTCGCCAGCCTGGGCGTGCGTCCCATGTATGCGCTGGAGACCCCGCTGATGGAGGTCTGGCTGTTCGACTTCGACGGCGACCTCTACGGCCAGACGCTGGACACGGAACTGGTCGCCTGGCTGCGTGGCGAGGAGACCTTTGACGGTCTCGACTCCCTGAAGACCCAGATCGACGCCGATGCGGCGGCGGCGCGGTTTGTCCTCAGCCGGTCATAGAGGCCGAAGCTCCGCTGCGAACCGCTTCCAGTTCTGCACATAGTGTTCGGCCGACATCTGCAGCACGGCGATGTGCGCCGGGTCACGCTCCCGCACCACCTTGCCGGGCTGGCCCACCACCAGACTGTTGTCCGGGATGATCTTGCCCTCGGTGATCAGCGCATTGGCCCCGATGATGCAGTTCCGGCCGATCTTGACCCCATTCAGCACCACCGCCCCGATGCCGATCAGGCTGTAGTCCCCGACCTCGCAGCCATGCAGCATGGCCTTGTGCCCCACCGTCACGCCGCGCCCCAGCGTCAGCGGCGACCCCATGTCGGTGTGCAGCACGCTGCCGTCCTGAATGTTGCTGTCAGGCCCCACGGTGATCGGATCGTTGTCCCCCCGCAGCACGGCGCCGAACCAGACACTGGCGTTGGAATGGAGAATCACATTCCCTACCACCGATGCGCTTGGCGCCACCCAGTATTCGCCCTGCGGCGGAAGCTGTGGTTTGCTGTCGCCCAAGGCGTAAATTGTCATCTGTACACCGCCTAATCTTTGAAAAACGAGGGCTTTAACGGATCGCTAACCACGATAGCATCATTCTGTTGATGCGATTCGTGGGTCGCCATTTCGGCCCCGGATCCGAAACCGGATCAAGCCCGATCCGGTCATCAAGTCGGGGCTTTCGCGTGGCGCGTTGGGATCCTGGTTCGGTTGTTCGGCAGCGGGCGCACCCCGTTGCAGACCGCCCTGCTGTCGATCCTGGCCGCTGCTCTGCAGGCTGCGACCTCTTCCTCCCCAAGACCATCAAGGCGGCGCCCGTTCGGGTCCGCCTTTTTTCATGCCCTGGAGGCGTCCATGACCAAGCGTGCTGCAACCAAGCGTCAAACGCGTGAACACGGAATCCTGGATTCGCGTGATTTCATGGAGGAGTCGAAAGTTCGTCGGCTTCACGCGCCCCACAATGAACGATCGGGTTGGTCGCCCTATCCTTCGAACGACGACCGCGACCAAGGCTATCTGAAGACGTTGAAGCCCAAGTCCGAGGGCCAGGGCGAACTGATGGAGGCCATTGACCACCACAACCTGATCATGGCGCTGGGTCCTGCGGGCACCGGCAAGACCTACCTCGCCGTGGCCAAGGCGGTCGAGGCGCTAGAGGCGGGCAAGGTCGGGCGCATCGTCCTCAGCCGACCTGCTGTTGAGGCCGGCGAATCCATCGGCTTCCTGCCCGGCGACATGGAAGACAAGCTGGCGCCCTATCTGCGCCCGCTCTACGACGCCTTGTCCGATCGTCTGTCGATGAAGCGGGTCAAGGCGCTGATGGCCGAAGGTCTGATCGAGATCGCCCCGGTCGGCTATATGCGCGGCCGCACGTTGAATAACGCCTTCATCGTCGTGGACGAGGCGCAGAACTGCACCTACGTCCAGCTCAAGATGCTGCTGACCCGCCTGGGCTGGCATTCGACCATGGTGGTGACGGGCGACCCCCAGCAGTCGGACCTGTTGCCCGGCATCTCGGGTCTGTCGGACATCTCGGCGCGACTGGAGCCCGTACCCGACATCGCCGTGGTGCGTCTGGCCGAGCGCGACATCGTCCGCCACCCGCTGGTCGCCTCGATGATCGGCGTGCTCTAGCTCTGATCCTGCAGCCGACGCTGGATGGCGTCGGCTGCAGACCCGTTGCACCGCGAAACCAAAAGCCATTGTCCCCGGGCGCACCGCACCGCTAAAGGTCGGCTCGCGGCTGATGAGGGATTTCGATGCGCGTAGCGATGATTGGGACGGGCTATGTGGGCCTGGTGTCCGGCGCCTGTTTCGCCGACTTCGGCCATGTCGTCACCTGCATCGACAAGGACCCGTCCAAGATCGAGCGGCTGGAGCGGGGCGAAATCCCGATCTATGAGCCGGGGCTGGATGATCTGGTCGCCGCCAATGTGCGCGAAGGCCGACTGTTCTTCACCCTGGACGGCGCCGAGGCCATTCGCCGGGCCGACGCCGTCTTCATCGCCGTGGGCACGCCGACGCGGCGGGGCGACGGCCATGCCGACCTGTCCTACGTCCACGCCGCCGCCGAGGAGATCGCCGGCCTGATCGAAGGCTTCACGGTCGTCGTCACCAAGTCGACTGTCCCGGTCGGCACGGGCGACGAGGTCGAGGCCATCATCCGCAAGACCAATCAGAAGGCCGACTTCGCCGTCGTCTCCAACCCCGAATTTCTGCGTGAAGGCGCCGCCATCGGCGACTTCAAACGCCCCGACCGCGTGGTCATCGGCATCGACGACATGACCGGCGACGCCGGCGGCCGCGCGCAAAAGGTCATGAGCGAACTCTATCGTCCACTGAACCTGAACGAGAGTCCGTTGCTGTTTGTGGGCCGTCGCACGTCCGAGCTGATCAAATACGCCGCCAACGCCTTCCTGGCGATGAAGATCACCTTCATCAACGAGATGGCCGACCTGTGCGAAGCCGTCGGCGCCGACGTCCAGCAGGTCGCGCGCGGCATCGGCCTGGACAAGCGGATCGGTTCGAAATTCCTGCACGCCGGACCGGGCTATGGCGGCTCGTGCTTCCCCAAGGACACTATCGCCCTGGTCCGCACCGCCCAGCAGTATGGCGCGCCGACAAAGCTGATTGAGGCGACGGTCGAGGTCAACGACGCCCGCAAGAAGGCCATGGCCGACCGCGTCGCCGCGACCTTGGGCACGAGCGTTCAGGGCAAGACGATCGCTCTCCTGGGCCTGACGTTCAAGCCGAACACCGACGACATGCGTGACGCCCCGTCGCTGGACATCGCGCCTGCCCTGATCGCCGCCGGCGCGACCGTCCAGGCCTTCGATCCCGAAGGCATGCACGAGGCCGCCAAGCTGTTGCCCGACATCCAGATGAAGGACAGCGCCTATGACGCCGTCGTCGGCGCCGACGCCGTGGTCCTCGTCACCGAGTGGGACCAGTTCCGCGCCCTGGATCTAGACCGCATCAAGCTGCTGATGAAACAGCCGGTCCTGGTCGATCTGCGCAACATCTATCGACCCGAGGACATGAAGCATCGCGGCTTCCGCTACATGGGCATCGGGCGCGGCTGATGGGGTCGCCGATCCTCGTCACCGGTGCGGCCGGCTTCATCGGCATGCACGTCGCCGAGCGCCTGCTGGACCGGGGCGAGCAGGTGATCGGCGTCGATGTCTTCAACGACTACTATGATCCGCGCCTGAAAGCCGCACGCGCCGCTCGGCTGGAAGGGCGAGACGGGTTCAAGATGGTCCGCGCCGATATCGCCGACCACGAGCAGATGCGTGCGCTGGTCGCGGATGCCGGGGTCAAGAGGATTGTCCACCTCGCGGCCCAGGCCGGGGTGCGCTACTCGCTGGAAAACCCCTTTGCCTATGAGCGGTCCAACCTGGCCGGCCATCTGTCGATGCTGGAGGCCGCACGCCACAATGAGGTGACGCACCTGGTCTATGCCTCGTCCAGTTCGGTCTATGGCGACCGGCCGCTAGAAGGGTCGGGCTTCCGAGAGGACGATCCGACCGTCCACCCGGTGTCGCTCTACGCCGCGACCAAACGCTCGTGCGAATTGATGAGCCAGAGCTACGCCAGGCTTTATGGCTTTCCGCAATCGGGCTTGAGGTTCTTCACCGTCTATGGCCCCTGGGGCCGGCCCGACATGGCCTATTTCAGCTTCACCCAGAAGATCGTGCGCGGCGAGCCGATCGAGGTCTATGGCGAAGGCAAGATGGCGCGCGACTTCACCTATATCGACGACATTGTCGACGGCGTGGTCGCCGTTCTGGATCGTCCCCCCGCGCGGGGCGTCCATGAGGTCTACAACATCGGCGACAGCCAGCCCGTCGGCCTGATGGAGATGATCTCCACTCTGGAAACCGCGCTGCGCGTCAGCGCGAACAAGATCATGCGGCCGATGCAGCCCGGCGACGTCACCGCCACCTATGCGGACATTTCAAAGCTGAACGCCCTGTGCGGTTATCAGCCCAAGGCCCCGCTGAAGATCGGACTGGAAAAGTTCGTCGCCTGGTGGCGTCAATACAAGAACGGTTGACGCAAGAAGGCTGGGGGGCCGATGCGACGCGAAATCCTGCCGGCTGGCGTCGCCCTGCTGCTGTTCGGCGCTACCGACGCCTCGGCCCAGGCTTTGCGCTCGGCTCAGGACGCGCAAATCGACCTCTTCGTTCCCAACCGTGCGGTCGCCGTGCGTGATCGGTCGCAACCCGCCTACGACCCGCTCGGCATCCGGGCCGGCGGCTTCACTGCCTTTCCCCGGCTTCAGTCGGGCATCGTCCATGACGACAACATCTTCGCGGCCGAGGACAACCGTCAGCCTGCAACGACCTTGCGCCTGACGCCTGAAGTCGTCGTCCGATCCAACTGGTCGCGCCACGCGTTTGAAACCCGCGCCCGCGCCGAGATCGACCGCAACCTCGACTTCGACAGCGAGAACACGACCGACTGGAGCCTGGGCGGCGCCGGCCGTCTCGACATCGTTCGAGGCGTCGACATCACCCTGGCCGCGGACTACGCCCACGATCACGAGGCCCGCACCGCCGCCGGCTCCGATCCCGCCGCTCGGCGCCCGATCGCCTTCGAGCTGGCCTCCGCCTCGCTGGCGGCGACGCGCACGCGGGGTCGATTGCGCCTCTCGGCCGACGCCGCCGTTCTTCGCTATGACTATCGCGATGGGCTGAGCGACGCCGGCGCCGTCATCGAACAGGACGACCGGGATCGCACCGCCGTCCGCCTGACCGGCCGCGCCGACTACGCCCTCTCCCCCGCGACGGCGCTGTTCGTCCAGGTCGCACGCGATGACCGCGACTATCGCAAGGTGGCAGGGTCGCCGGAACGATCCTCTTCCGGCCACGAAGTGCTGGCTGGCGTGGACTTCGAGCTCGGAGCCTTGGTCCGGGGCGAGGTCGCCGCCGGATACATCCGTCAGGAGTTTCGGAACACAGCCTATGGCGATCTCGACGGCTTCGGCGGGCGTGCGCGCCTGTCATGGTTTCCCACGCAACTGACGACTCTGACCGCCACCGCCGCGCGCAGCGTCGCGGACACCGGCGTGGTCGGCTCGGCCGGCGCCCTGCGCACCGACGTGTCGATCGGCGCAGACCACGAACTGCTGCGCAATCTGATCCTGACGGCGGAAACGGCGTGGAGCGAAGACGACTATAACGGCCTCGACCGCTCCGACACCCGCTTTACCGCTGGTTTTAGCGCCGTCTATCGCCTCAACCGTCGCTATGGCCTGACTGCCGGTCTGACCTATCTCGACCAATCCTCGTCCGGCGCGGTTGCAGGACCGAGCTATCACCCGACGCGCCTGTCCGTCGCGGTCGTCTCGCAGTTCTGAACACACGGCCAAAGCGCGAAGATTGACAACCTGAAGGCGTCATCGCAGGACTGGACGGGACGATCACCGTTCGATGGCGCGATGACCTACCACGACACCGCGATGGGCGGTCCCGGCCAGCCGGCGGACGACGCCATCGACCTCCACGCCCTGATCGCCGCCTTCCGGCGTCGTCTCGGTCTGTTTATCGCTGTCGCAGCAGCCGTCTGCCTAATCGTGCTGGCGCTGATGCTGGGCCAGCCTCCCGTCTATACTGCAACCGCCAGCCTCCAGATCAATACGCGCAAGGAACAGGTCGTTGCGGGACAGGCCGTGCTGTCGGCGCTCGACGCCGAGGCAGCCATCGTCGACACCGAGGTCGAAGTTCTGAAGTCACCCCAGCTTGCCGCCCAAGTCGTGCAGACGCTGGATCTAATTCGCGATCCTGAGTTCAACGCTCGCCTGCGATCTTCGCCCCCTACCCGGCGTCTGCCGCGCGCCACGCCTGCGGCTGCCGACCCTCAGATCGAGCGGCAACAGGTGATCGACGCCGTCCGGCGACGCCTGACCGTGCGCCGCGTCGGCCTGACCTATTCGATGGCGGTCAGCTTCAGCTCCGAAGACCCGACCAAGGCGGCTCGCATCGCCAACGCCTTCGCCGACGCCTATCTTCAGTCCCAACTCACCGCCAAGTTCGACGCTAACGCCCAGGCCAACACCTTCCTGGGCGCCCGGCTGGAAGATCTGCGCCGCCAGGTCGAGGCCGCCGACGCGGCCGTCTCCGCCTACCGGATCGACAATGGCCTGCTCAGCGCCCAGGGCGCCACCCTGACCGAGCAGGAGATCTCGGCCTACAACCAGCAACTCGCCTTGGCCCGCGCGCAGCAGGCCGAACAGGACGCCCGCCTGCGCACCGCCCGATCCCAGATGGCGGCCGGCTCCAACGGCGACGATGTGGGCGAGGCCCTCTCGTCTCCTGTCGTCCAGAACCTGCGGGCCCAGCGCGCGGCAATCAGCACGCGCGTCGCGGACCTGTCCGTCCGTTATGGCCCGCTGCACCCCGACATGATCCGGGCCCGCCAGGAGTTGTCCGACATCGACGCGCAGATCCAGGCCGAGATCCGCCGTGTCGTTTCCAACCTGGACGCCCAGGCCCAGGTCGCGCGCCAACGCGCCACCTCGGTGCAGTCCAGCCTGGACGCCGCGCGCGGCGCCTTGGCCGACAACAACGCCGCCTCGGTGCGCTTGCGCGAACTGGAAGGCGAGGCCGAGGCCGCCCGCGCCATCTACCGCGCCTTCCTGGATCGTTATCGCGAGACCAGCGCCCAGACCGGCGTCGAACAGGCGGACGCCCGCATCGTCTCGCGCGCCACGCCTCCGACCGCGCAAAGCGCGCCGAACCTGATGATCGGTCTCGCGCTGGGCCTGATGCTCGGCGCGGCGGCGGGAACCGGCGCCGTCATCATCGCCAACGCCATGCAGACAGGGCTCAGCGGCCCCGATGACATCGAGCGCAGGCTGGGCGTCGGGGCCGTCGGCGCCATTCCCCTCGCCTCCTCCGTGGCGACGGCGGAGGATCAGACGCTGCACCCGATCGACCTCGTCGTCCAGCGACCGCTCTCGGTCTTCGCCGAGGCCTTCCGGGCGCTACGCACGTCGATCACCCCCATCGTCAGCGTCGTGGGCGAACCGTCCGCGCGCATCGTCGCCGTCACCTCCGCCCTGCCCGGCGAAGGCAAGACCACCACAGCCGTCTGTCTGGCGCGCGTCGCCGCGCGCTCCGGCGGACGCGTTCTCTTGATCGACGGCGACCCGCGTCGGCGCGGCGTGACGCGAATGCTGGGCCTGAGCCCCGACCACGGCCTGGCCGAGGTCCTGCATGGCGCAGCGGCCTGGCGAAACGTCCTGGTGCTGGACCCGGCCTCCGGCGCGCAGGTTCTGCCCCTGTCGGGATCAGGCCTGTCGGCCGACGACCTGTTCGGCGCCCCGCCGATGACCGCCCTGCTCGATGAACTGCGTCAGGCCTTTGACCTGATCGTCATCGACACCGCGCCCGTTCTGGTCCTCGCCGACGCCCGCATCCTGTCAGCCAAGGCCGACACCGTCATCCTGCTCGCCCGTTGGCGAAAAATCCCCGCGCGCGCCGTCGCCGCCGCAATCCGCATCCTCGGCCAATCCGGTGTTCGCTTTTCCGGCGTCACCCTCAGCCAGGTCGATGTCCGGGCGGAGGCCGGCCTAGGTTATGGCCAAGCCGACTATGATTACCGGGCCTATAGAAAATACTATGCGGCCTGATTGTCGGTAGAGATCAGGCCGCACAATCAGCTTCATATTCTGCCATCGACGACAAGCACCAGAGTTTGAAACACAACGCCGATTGCACCAAGCAAGCTCCCGGCTATCGCGAGCAGCAAGCCGAAGGATCGTGTCGCTTCCGGCTTTGCACGCAGGGCAATCAGGCATTTCCAACATAGGGCGCCAATGCTTGCCAGGCAGAGGGCGCTGAAAGTCAGCCCGACAGCGTTCCAGGCGCCGACATCCCCACGCGCCACGTTGGCGGCGCTGGACAGCAGATACAGGCCCAGGAAATGGGCGGCCCAGATCAGCAGGCCGCCCAGCATCAGCAGCCAGAACCTCATGCGCCGACGCCCGGGAACAGGCGGATCAGAAGGGTCGTCGCCGCGCCCTGAACCGCCGTGAAGGCCACGAACAGGGCGACCACTTCGAAGGTCGCCGGGTAACGCGGCGACACCAGGCCGCAAAGCCAACGCAGCGAGACGAACGGCCCCATCAACAACGAAATGCCGACGAATGTCCCCTGCCAGGCCAATAGCGCATAGACGGTCGCGCCCTGGCTGGAGGCGTTGGGGCGAAGGCCCGAGCTCCACCAGGCCGAGGCCTCGGCCGCAAAGGCGCCGCCCGCCGCCAGGGTAGCGACCAGCATCAGAATGGCGGCGATGCCGGCGCTGCGCGGCCGGTCCAGCTTCAGCGCGCCTTGCGAGGCCCAGGCGCCGAGTCCGGCGGCCGCCAGCAGACCCAGGGTCAAAGGCAGCGAGCCGATCTCAGGCGGCGCCTGCCACAGGTCCGGCCGCCGGCTCCACAGGAAGACGTAGGAGAAGCAGGCCATGATCGCGACCATGCCCGACACGATCAGGGTGATGACCATCGCCCACCAGCCGTGACTACTGGGGCCGGACACATAGGTCGGCAGGCGCACGCCGCCGCCGACGTCCACTGTCGCGGGACCGCTAGGCCGATCCAGTCCCCAGCACCATTTGAGGATGCAGTAGACGGCCAGCACGCCGCTGACCAAGGAGGCGACATAGGCCTGGATCGTCAGGATCAGGAAGAAGCCGGCGGTGAAGATCGCGCCCCAGACGTACCAGCTGGAGGGCCGGGGCATCCGCTGGAGATATTGAGGCTCGGCGTTGATCGGACTGGTGATCATGGTCTCGCGCTCGCCGCGCGGCGCGCCGGGCAGGAAGTAGCGGCCGGCCTCGACATCGCGCGCCAGGTTCGACTGATCCCACACCGGATACAGGCTCTTGATCACCGGGACGGAGCGCAGCGAGTAGCGACCAGCGGGCAACCATTCCAGCCCCGGCCCGCCAAAGACATTGCCCGCGTCCTTCTCGCCGAAGGGCCGGAAGTTGAGAATCATGTCGATCATCCACAACACCACCGCCAGGCCGAACATGAAGGAGCCGACGGTCGAGATCATATTGGGCAGGTCCCAGCCCCGATCCGGCAGATAGGTATAGACCCGGCGCGGCATGCCCATCAGCCCGGTTAGATGCATGGGCATGAAGGTGACGTTGTGGCCGACGAACATCAGCCAAAAGATCCACTTACCCCACCGTTCGCTGAGCGGCCGGCTGCTGGACATCGGCGTCCAGTAGTAGATGGCGGCGAACAGCGGGAAGACCATCCCGCCGATCAGGACGTAATGCAGGTGGGCGACGATAAAATAGCTGTCGTGGGCCTGCCAGTCGAACGGCACCATGGCGACCATCACGCCGGTCAGCCCGCCCATGACGAAGATCACCAGCCCCCCGACCGCAAACAGGCCCGGCGTGTTGAACCGCATCTTGCCCGCCGCCAGTGTGGCGATCCAGGCGAAGACCTGCACCCCTGCCGGTACGCTGACGGCCATGGAGGCGGCGCTGAAATAGTTGATCGAGATCTGCGGCATGCCCGTGGTGAACATGTGGTGCGCCCAGACGCCGAAGCTGATGAACCCGGTCGCCAGCATAGCCAGGACCACCAGCCGATAACCGACCAGCTTGGTCTGGGCGACGGCCGGGATCAGGGTCGACATCGCCCCCGCCGCCGGCAGGAAGATGATGTAGACCTCGGGGTGGCCGAAGAACCAAAACAGATGCTGCCACAGCATGGGGTCGCCGCCCTTGGCCGCATCGAAGAAGGGCCAGCCCAGGGCGCGTTCCAGCTCCAGCAGCAGGGTCGACAAAATGATCGACGGGAAGGCGATGATGATCATACAGGCGAAGATCAGCATGGCCCAGGCGAAGATCGGCAGCTTGTCCAGCGTCATGCCCGGCGCCCGCGTCTTCAGCACCCCGACGATGATCTCGATGGCGCCGGCGATGGCCGAAATCTCGATGAAGCCGATGCCCAAGAGCCAGAAGTCGGCGTTGATGCCCGGCGAGTAAGTCGTCGACGTCAGCGGCGGATACATGAACCAGCCGCCATTCGGCGCCAGGCCGAAGAACAGCGAGGCGAAGAAGCACAGCCCCCCGACCAGATAGGCCCAGAAGGCGTAGGCGCTCAGCCTCGGGAACGGCAGATCGCGCGCCCCCAGCATCTGCGGCAGCAACAGCACGCCCAGCGCCTCGACCGCGGGCACCGCGAACAGGAACATCATCACCGTGCCGTGCATGGTGAAGATCTGGTTGTAGGTTTCCTGCGCCAGGAAGCCCGTCATCGGCAGGGCCAGTTGCGTGCGCATCAACAGCGCCAGCACGCCTGCCAGCACAAAGAACAGCATGGCCGCGCCGACGTAATAGACGCCGATGTAGTTGTTGTTGATCGCCGTGATCCACTCCCACGGACGCCGCGGTCCGCACCAGACCTCGTCGAGCTGCTCCAGCTCGCCCTCGGGCCGGGCTTCGGTGGTGGGGAAGCGTTTGTAGAGTTCGGGATCGAACCCGGTTTCCGAACTCATTTCAGGCTTTCCAGATAGGCGGCGACGGCGCGCACGTCCTGGCCCGACAGGACCGCATATGACGGCATCCGATTGCCGGGCTTCAGGCTCTGGCTGTCCGAAATCCAGCCGGACATCGTCCCCTGATTGTTCGGCAGGATGCCGGCGCCCAGCGTCTGGCGCGAGCCGACGTGGGTCAGATCCGGTCCCGCCAGACCGTTCGCCTCGGTCCCGCGAATGGTGTGACAGGCGGCGCAGCCCGAGGCGGCGAAGACGTTGCGCCCTTGGTCGATCAAGGCAAGCGGCCCCTGGGCCGAGGGCACGACGGCCGCCGGCCGCGACTGACGCGCCAACCAGGCGGCATAGTCGTCCGGCGCGTGGGCCACGACCACCAGCCCCATCAAGGCGTGAGGACCGCCGCAGTATTCGGCGCATTGGCCGCCGTAGGTCCCAGGCGCATCGGCTTGCAGGCGCATGAAGTTGCGGCGGCCGGGGATCATGTCGGTCTTTCCGCCCAGGCGCGGCACCCAGAAGCTGTGGATCACGTCCGCGCTTTCCAGCTCGAACACGACAGGCTGGCCGGCCGGGATGTGGACCTCGTTGGCGTCCTGGACGATTTCTCGCCCCTGACCGTCCAGATAGGCGACGCGCCACCACCACATTTCGCCAGTGACGCGCACCCGCATTTCGCCGGGCTTGGGCGCATCGGCCACCCGCGCGGTCGTGGTCAGCCCATAGACCAGCAGCCCGGTTAGAACGACCACCGGGAAGGCCAGTCCCGCAATCCAGATCAGGCGTTCGCCGCCGACCCGCCGCTTCCACTTGCGCGGCCCGAACAGGGCGATGCCGAGCGCCACCGCCACCACAACCATGACCACCGCCGCCATGACAAATAGCACCCAGGCGACGGTCTGGATCGGTCCAGCGAAAGGTCCCGCCGGATCCAGCACGGGCGGCGGCCAGCCGGCGATTCCGGGAGGGGCGTCAGTCTTCATCGAGCGTGTACAGATAGGCCGCGACGTCGCGGGCTTGGTCTTGCGTCAGGGGCATGGGCGGCATGGCGGTTCCGGGGTCCATCGACGGCGCGTCGATCAGCCAGCGGATCAGGACATCGGGCTGGTTCGGCAAGCGTCCGGCGATCAGGGGGCGCGCGCCGAACCCCGCTAGGTTCGAGCCGGACCGGCCCTCGGGCCAGGCGACGCCGGGTATCCGGTGACAGGCCGCGCAACCGACTTCCTTGATCACCGCCAGTCCGGCGGCCGCATCGGCCTGAACCACCGGCCGGGGCAGGTCGGACTTGTCCACGCAGGCGCACAGGGCGAGCGCCAGCGCGCAGGCCGCCGCCCGTCGTCCCATCGCTTCGCCCGTCGTCCGAAAACCCATCCGCCCCCCAAAGCTTCGCCAGAGCAATCCCCTTGTCGGACGGAGGTTCCCGACTGCGACATGGAGCCTCGGCGCATCGCCCCAAGGAACCTTCGCCATAAGCAGGTGTTGCACCGCCGTGCGCGCCTCCCTTTCCGTCCTTGTGCTGCTGACCGGCCTCGCCGCCTGCGACTCCACGCCGGGCCAGACGGATCGCACCTTCACGGCGAACGGTCAGGTCATCGCCATGAGCGGCGGCGCCGGCGGGGCGGCCAACGCCTGCTTCACCTGTCACGGCCTGGACGGCGGCGGGGACGGGGTCGCCGCCCCGCGCCTGGCGGGTTTGGACGCCGGCTATCTGCAGAAGCAGTTGGAAGACTATGCATCGGGCCTTCGTCCCGACGACGCCATGACCCGCATCGCCAAGGCCTTGGACCAGCAGGGCCGACGCGAGGTCGCCGCCTACTACGCCGCCCTGCCCGCGCCGCCGACGCAAACGCCCGCGTCGATGGCGCCTGCGCCCGACATCTATCTGAACGGCGACCCTTCGCGCGGCATCGTCGCCTGCGCCTCATGTCACGGCGACCGGGGTCAAGGCTCGGGCCAAGGCGGCAACCCGCAGATCGCGGGTCAGCCCGCCGCCTACACGCTGGAACAGATCGACCGCTGGAAAGCAGGCAAACGCCGCAACGACCCGCGCGGCGTGATGGCCGCCGCCGTCAAATCGCTTTCGGACCCAGAAGCCCGCGCCATAGCGTTCTGGCTGTCGACGCAACCCGCTTCTCCAGCGCGCGCCAGCGCCGCTGCCACCGGGTCCGCTTCGGTCGAAGCTGCGGCACGACCGGCAGCATCGCGTGAAACACGTCGTCCCTATCGATCAGATGGTGCTTGAGCGCCGCGCCGGCGTGGATCGGGATCATCAGCAGTAGGGTGATGACCAGTCCCCAGTGCATCCATTCCGCCGCCGCCTCGATCGCCCATAGCTGGGTGTTCGACAGATCTTGCAGCGGCAGCAGCGGCCATTTGATGAAGCCCAACGTCTCCAGCTGACGCGTCCGATCCGTCGCCGAAACCATGGCCCAGCCCGACAGCGGCAGGCCGAACAGGCAGATGTAGAAGACATAGTGGGTCACATGGGCGGCCATGCTCTCCCAACCCGGCTTGTCCGCATCATTGATCAGGTCGGGCGCCAGCAGTCGCCATGACAGTCGGCCGATCACCAGGATCAGCATCAGCACGCCGATCGCAAAATGCAGGTCGTAGGCGGCCATCATGGCCCCGCCCACCGGCTGCCGCCCCATCCACCAGCCCCAGCCGAGTTGGAAGATCACCAGCCCCGCCATCACCCAATGAAAGCCGATGCCGACTGGCGAATAGCGGCCCTCGTCATGGTGACCCGCCGCCCATTCCAGCAGCTGCCTGAACAGTCTTTCGATCATGCCGGATGCGCCTCGGCGTCAGGGCCGATCATCCGCCCCAGCCGCCACAGGGCGGCGAACAGATACAGCGCCGCCGCCGGCGCCCACATGATCAGCCCGGCCGCCTGCTGATCCTCCAGCGGCGTCAGGCCCCAGGCCAGGGTCGAATAGGCATGGGGCGCATAAACCGCCTGCCCCGCAAAGGTCAGCACCGCACCAAGCAGCCCCATCGCCAGCATGGCCGCCAACAGGGCGATCACCGCCGCCGGTGCAGACGCCGACCGCACCGCGCACCAGAACCAGACGGCGCTCGCCAGCAGACTGATCTGCATCACCCAATAGACCGCATCGTTCGACAGGGCGGCGCCATAGGCGTCGGGCGCATGCCAAGCCCAGAACACCACCGCCTGCACCGCCGTCGCCAGGATCAGCGACCCATATCGTCTCATAGGCAGGGCCGCCGCCAGCAAGGGCGCGGCGACGCCGACCAACAGCACATGATGCACCGTCCGCGCCGAGAACAGCGCCGAACTGAGGGCGCACAGCGGGGAGACAAATCCAACGGCCAATACCGCGACGGCCGCCAGGCCATAGCCGCGCCGCCGCCCTTCCAACCGCCACAGGACCACGCCCGCAGCTGCAACGAGGACGGCCAGCAAGATCGGATCAAGATTCCAGCGCCACTCGCCGAAAGCCGGCGCGGGTCCGCAATACGGCGTCCAACTCAAATCTGTACCCCCGCCCCTGTCATCCGCCCCATCCCAGATTTGATGATCCCCGTGAAAGGAAAAAGCCAAGCCAGCGGTGACGGTTCCGCACGGATCATTTCTACGACGAATTGCCGCGATCACCCGTTTCAGCACCAGGGGCGACTTCGGTCGCGTCCCTTGCAACCGACCGTGGCCGCAGTCGATCGACCAAGAAGTCGACGAACACCCGCATGCGAGCGGGCACGCTCGCGCCGCCGACAAAGACGGCATGGATGGGCTCACGATCGCCAGGATTGAAATCCTCAAGCAGCGGCACGAGCTCACCCTTCGCGATGGCGTCGGCGACGCTGAAGTTGCCCACGCGCGTTACGCCGACGCCGGCCAGCGCAAGTTGCGTCAGGCTCTCGCCATTATTCGCTTCCACCGGGCCGCGAACCGTCAGAGCATAGTCACGACCGTCCCGTCGAAAAGGCCACACGGGCTCCAATCTTCGGAAGTTGAAGTTCAGACAGTCATGGTGGTGCAGGTCCTCTGGCACGTGCGGCACGCCGCGACGCGCGAGATAGGCCGGCGACGCCACGATCGTTCGCCCTGTCTCACCCAGCCGTCGCGCCGTCAGCGGACTGTCCAGTAACGGTCCGAAGCGAATGGCGACATCGGCCTGTCCGGCCGCGACATCCACGACCGTATCCGTCAGATTGATATCGACGAGGATTTGCGGGTAGCGCGCCACGAACGCGCCGATCAGTGGCACGACCACCTGCCGACCGTGCGCCAGGGATGCGCTAACCCTTAAACGTCCCTGCGGCGCGCCCTGGTCCGAGATGGACTGCTCGGCTTCGTCCAGGTCGGCGACAATTCTCCGTGCGGCGCTGAGATAGGCCTGGCCCTCGACCGTCAACGTCAAGGCGCGGGTTGTCCTCAGAACGAGCCGCACACCCAGTCGCGCCTCGATCCGATCGATCGTTCGGCTTACCGCCGATGGCGTCAGCCCAAGAACGCGACCTGCGGCTGAAAAGCTGCCGGCCACAGCCACGGCCGCGAACACCTCCATGTCGCGGGCGCGATCCGCGCCCGCTGACGGCGCTTTTGCGTGCATTTCAAAAATCCTTCGCTTTCGGAAGGCCTAACCCCAGGGCACGACCGCGTCCATCTGTGCGCAAGTCTTGTTGATCTGCGGATTTCCATCCTATGAAACTCAACCCTCCCCTGCTGGCGCTCGCCGCCGGCGCGTTCGGTATCGGCGTCACCGAGTTCGCCCCCATGGGGCTGTTGCCAGTCATCGCGACCGATCTGGGCGTCTCTATTCCATCGGCTGGTTTGCTGATCAGCGCCTATGCTCTGGGCGTCGTCTTGGGCGCGCCCTTGATGACCCTGGCTACGGGCCGCGTTCCGCGCCGCACCCTGCTCATCGGTCTCGCCGGCATCTTCACGGTTGGCAATGCGCTGTCTGCGCTGGCTGACAACTACGCCCAGCTGATGATGGCGCGGATCATCACGTCGCTGAACCATGGTGCCTTCTTTGGCGTCGGCGCCATTGTCGCCGCCGGGCTGGTGCCGCCGGACCGCAAGGCCGGGGCGGTGGCTGCCATGTTTATGGGCCTGACCATCGCCAATGTCGTGGGCGTGCCTCTGGCCACCTGGGCTGGGGAAACCTTGGGATGGCGGGCCAGCTTCTGGGGCATTGCGATGATCGGCGTCATAGTGATGGCGGCCCTCGCCTTAACCCTGCCGAAAGCCGCCGCACCTGCCGCCGGCGACATGTTGGCTGAACTGCGCGTGCTTGGCCGCAGACGTGTCCTGTCGGCCTTGGCCCTGACCGTTATCGGCTCGAGCGCCATGTTCACCGTCTTCACCTACATCACGCCGATCCTGCGCGAACAGACCGGTGCGTCGCTGGGTTTCGTCACCGCGATGCTCGTTCTCTATGGGCTGGGGCTGACCGTCGGCAACTGGGTGGGAGGCAAGTTTGCTGACCGTTCCGTCGATCGCACGCTGATCGTCACCCTCGCCGGCCTGTCGCTCGTCCTGCTGATCTTCGCCGTGGCCATGCCTTTGGCCAACGTAAGCGCCGTTCTCGTATTCCTGTGGGGGATCGCCAGCTTCGCGCTCGTGCCGCCGCTTCAGGTTCGTGTGATGGATGCAGCGCGTGACGCCCCGAACCTGGCTTCGGCCGTCAACATCGGCGCCTTCAATCTCGGCAACGCCATCGGGGCCGCTCTGGGCGGTGCCGTCATCGCCGGCGGCCTCGGCTACCCAGCCGTTGCTCTGGCCGGCGCCGGCGCGTCCGCCCTTGGTCTGCTGATGATCGTGCTGATGTCACGCCGACCGGCCGTCGTGGTCGCAGCCGAATAGGGAGCCCCGTCCGCTAGCCATTGTCGTTGCCGGCGCTTTGGCAGCGGTGTTCCAGCGATAGTCGGCGGACGTCGGCGGCGTTTTGAAAGACGGCGCGGCTGATGAAGGCGCCCATGTCGCGCCAGGCGATCGATATGGTCTGGAACGTCTGTTCGTCGGTCTGGCTGGCGGCCAGGGCTTCGTTCCAGCGCGACGTCAGCGCGTTGATCTCGTCGAGCATCAGAAGCCGTCCGCAGGCCAAGGTCATCCGGTAGCTCGCGCTTCCTTCGCTCATCTCAGAACTCCTCCCAGTCCGCTGTGTCCGCCTCCTCAACGACGGCCAGGGCGGCTGAGCTGGAGGATCGCAGGGCGGCCTGACGCGTGGGGCGGGTCGCATTTGGCTTGCGTGGCGCCGGGGCGGCGAGGGCTCGGCTGCTCAGCGCGGTTTCGCGTGTCAGGCTGAAGCGCTGGACCAGATCCGACAACTGACGGCTTTCAGAGGTCAGGCTGTGGCTGGCCGCCGTCGACTGTTCGACCATGGCGGCGTTCTGCTGGGTCACCTGGTCCATCTGGTTGACGGCGGTGTTGACCTCTTCCAGCGCCGTCGACTGCTCGCGCGTCGAGGCCGTAATCTCGTTCATCAACTCGTCGATCTCGGCGACGCGCTTGACGATGGACGACAGGGCGTCGCCCGTTTCCGCGACCAGGGTGACGCCGGACTTCACCTGGACGGACGAGGTGGTGATCAGCGACTTGATCTCCTTGGCCGCCTCTGCGGAGCGCTGCGCCAGGGCCCGAACCTCGGAGGCCACCACGGCAAACCCTCGTCCCGCGTCACCCGCGCGCGCGGCCTCGACGCCGGCGTTCAAGGCCAGCAAATTGGTCTGGAAAGCGATCTCGTCGATGACGCCGATGATCTGGTTGATCTGCGACGACGACTGTTCGATCGCGGTCATGGCCTCGACGGCGCGGCTGACCACCTCGCGCGACTGCTCGGCGGATTGACGCGAGGTTTCGACGACCGCGGCGGCGCGACTGGCGCCTTCGGCCGCCCGCTTCACCGTGGCGGTGATCTCGTCCAGCGCGGCCGCCGTTTCCTCCAGCGTCGCCGCCTGATGCTCGGTGCGCCGCGACAGGTCGTCGGCCGCTTCGCTGATTTCGGCGGCGCCCAGCTGCATGGCGCCCGTATTGCCGGCGATCTCGGCCATGGCGTCGTCCAGACGCTGCATGGCGGTGTTAAAGTCGGTCTTCAGGCGCGCATAGCCGCCGGTGAAGTCGGACGCGATGCGGGTTCGCAGGTCGCCCTGCGCCAGGGCCGCCAGAGCCGCCGCCGTATCCTCCACCACCCGCGTCTGTTCGGCCTCGGCCTCTGCGCGCTTCTGGTCCGCCTCCAGGCGCTTGGTCTCGGCGGCTTCCAGATACAGCGAAATGACGAAATCCATGTCGAGCATGGCGGCCTTCACCACACTGGCCAGTGTCGCCGCCAAAGCCTTGCCGTCATCGCGCTTCGAAAACAGCGACCGCGTCTTGGCGTGGGATGTGACGATCGCCTCGATCAGCCCTTCCAGGACCAGGGCGTAGCCGCCGATATACCAGCGCGGCTCCAGGCCGATGCGGGCGTGGGTCTGGCCGATGCGGCGCACGCCCTCGACATAGGCCGGATCAAAGGCGCCTGAGGCGATCAGGCCCCAGTGTCGCGCCTGGGCGTCCTTAGCTCCAGCGATCTGGCTTTCAACACCGAAGAAGCGGGCCACTTCCGGCGTCGCACGAACCTGGGCGTAAAAGGCTTCAAGGCTGGGCTGAAGCGCCGCCTCGATGACGGGTCTGGCGTCGGCGAGACGAGACCTCGCGGCCTTGTCCAGCTTCAAGAAGCGAAGTCTTTGGTCCAAATTCATTGCGTCCGACATGACGGCCCCCTTGCATGGCGGTCAGTTGGACGAGGTTCGGTCTAAGGGCCGGTTGAAGTCTCTTTAGCCTGTAAACTGTTTCACAGCGGAAGCATTCTTCGGGCCGGTCTGACGTCAGGTCGCGGTATGACCGACGTCCTTCGCCATGGCCTGCAGCAAAGGGATCAGCTGGGCGGCGGTCTTCAGCCCCTCGCTGGTCAAAAGTCTGGCCAGGCGACCGTATTGGGACCGCCGATCTTCAAGAACAGCGCGGCCTGCCTCGGTGATTTCCAGCATGGTGACACGCCGGTCGTTCGGATGGGGCGAACGCTTGACGAGATCTGCGCGAACCAGATGATCAACCAGACGCGACAGCGAGGCTGGCGGCGCCTGAAGCGTCGATCCCAGGGCGCATTGTTTGACACCGCGACGGCCCTCGCCGGCAATCAGGCTCAAGGCGCGGACGGCGGCATTGCTTTGACCATCGGCGCGCAGGACGCGATCAAGCTGGCGATCGAGTTCGAGCAAGGCGGTGTCGAGCGCATAGAGCGCCATCGCGGGATCATCGAACTCCCGCACGGTGAACTCATCCATCGTCCCCCGAACACCCATAGGCCCGGTGTGACAGGATTGGCCGCAACCTGCAAGATAGACGAAGGTCAACCCTTAGGGCTACCGAACCCCTAACAGCGCATCCAGAAGGAAATCATTTCATCCCGGCCCAATCTTAGATTGCCGCGCAAGCCTTTGGGAACAGAGTGGGTGAGGCAACAACCGGAAAGAGCCGATGGCGTCGGTCAAAAGACATCCCGCCCACCCTGTCACGGCGACCCGATCGCTGGGGATGAGCACGGGAGGCGCGCTTGATGCTGAACTTCGAAGGGCGCTCGAAGTCGCCGCCATCTTGGTGACGACCGATCGACATGGGGTCATCACCGACTGCAACGAGAAGTTCGTCGCAGTCAGCGGTTACAGCCGAGAAGAGTTGATCGGCTCGACCCATCGGATCGTGAATTCCGGCCTGCATTCCAAGGCCTTCTTTCAGGATCTGTATCGCACGATCCGCAGCGGCAAGGTGTGGACCGGCACGTTGCGGAACCGTCGCAAGGACGGCAGCCTCTATTGGGTCGATACGACTATCGTGCCGGCGCTCAGCGGTCCCGAGGGTCCGGCGTCTTACACGGCCATCCGTTTCGAGGTGACCGAACATGTGCTGGCTCTGGAGGCCCTTTCGGAAGCGCGGCTCGTCGCCGAACGCGCCGCCGCGCTGCGCGACACCTTCCTCGCGACGATGAGCCATGAGGTTCGTACGCCGTTGAACGGCGTCCTGGGCCTGGCGCAGTCCCTGTCAGGCGCCGACCTGCCCGACGATGCCCGTCAAAAGGTCGATCTGATCATCAAGTCCGGCGAGACGTTGAGGCGCATCCTGGACGATGTGCTGGACCTGTCCAAAATCCAGGCCGGCGAGATGAACCTGGTCAACGAACCCTTTGCGCCGTCCGACACCATTTCCGGCGCGGTGGATCTGATGCGGCCGCTGGCCAGCGAAAAGGGACTTCAGCTGATCTCCCGATTCGACGGTCTTCCGCCTCATCTGATGGGGGACGGGGCCCGTCTGCGTCAGATCGTGCTGAACCTGGTCTCCAACGCCATCAAGTTCACTGCAGTCGGTCAGGTGCTGGTGGATGCGCGCTACTCGAGACCGTCCCGGCGTCTTCGCATCCGCGTCGCCGATACCGGCATGGGTTTTGATCGATCAACAGCCAAACTGCTGTTCTCGCCGTTCAGCCAGGCCGACGATTCCATCGCGCGGCGGTTCGGCGGCACGGGCCTTGGCCTCTCCATCAGTCGTCGTCTGGCGGAGCTGATGAGCGGCGGCCTCAGGGTGCGTTCAAAGCCCGGTCGGGGAACGCTCTTCGTTCTCGACTTGCCGATGGATCCGAGCGGCGAGATCACCCGCGAAAGCGAGAGCCATGTGGAGGCGCTGGATCGACTCTATGGCGCGCGGATCCTCTTGGCGGAGGACAATCTCGTCAACCAGCAGGTCGTCCAGGCGCTCCTCAGCGGCTTCGGCTGTCAGATCGATGTCGCCGAAAATGGCCAGGAAGCCGTCGATCTGTGGTCGGCGCACGCCTACGACCTGATCATGATGGACATGCAGATGCCGGTCATGGACGGCGTCGAGGCCATCCGCAGCATCCGCAGAGGCGAACAGCAACGGGAGGTCAACAGGCTCCCGATCGCCATGCTGACCGCCAACGCCTCGTCCAACCATCGCGACTTGGCCTCGCGCGCCGGCGCCGACGTCGTCATCCCCAAACCCCTTTCCGCCGATCACCTGATCTTCGAATCCGCCCGCCTCCTCAACAACGCCGCCCGTTGTCACTGGATCTAGCTCCCGAAGGAACAGGCTTCCGGGCTCGCGCCCGGAAGCCTCCCTTGCATCAGAAGTAGAAGCGCACGGCCGCGGTGACGGTGCGGCCAGGCAGCGCCTGGGCCAGGACCACGCCGCTGGTGGGCAGACTGTCGGCCGACACTTCCGTCAGGGCGGTTTCGTCGAACAGGTTGTTGGCGGTCAGCGACAGCACGACGCGGTCGATGGGGCGCACCTGGACGAAGGCGTTGACGGTTGCGTAGCCAGGCATCTTCAGCTGGTTGACGTCCTGCGTATAGCTCTCGGTCGTGCCGACCACGCTGGCGCCGACCGTGAACAGGTCCGTCTCGTACTGCGGCATGACCTGGAAGATCAGGTCGGCCTGACGGCGCGGCGAGTTGCCGACCAGGGCCGCGTCCTCGGCCTTGGTGATCTCGGCGCTGGTGACGGTGGCGCTGCCGGTCAGGCTGAACGGACCGTGACGCACGCCGGCCTCGAATTCGGCGCCCTTGGCCTCGTAGCTGCGCTGGACCAGCACCAGACGAGTGACGCCGCCGGCATCCGCGCGGATCTGCTGATTGGTCTCGCTGACCTCGGCCCAGAAGCCCGTGACGTTGGCGAACAGGCCGTTGGCGCGATACTTCATGCCGATCTCGGCCTGGTTCACCGGATCATAGGCCGCGTCAGCCTGCAGCAGGTCGCCATCGAGATTGCTGATGGCCGGCGAACGCAGGATCTTGTCCGCTGCGGCGCGCGCGCCCTCGCTGTAACGAGCGAAGGTCGAGAAGCTGTCCGAGACGCGGTAGTTGGCGCTGAGCGAATACGAAACATAGTCGTAGTCGTAGTCGATCGGGGTGGCGCTGGCCGCCGGCGCAAAGGCGAAGGTGCGCTCGGCTTCCGAGATGACGCCGTCGTTGTCCACGTCGATGGTGCGGACGTCGGTCAGGCCGTTGGCCACCGTGCGGCCGCTGACGTCGCCGCTGTCGAAACGGATCGATCCGCCCAGCGCCAGCTTGCCCAGCCGGTAGTTCAGCGATGCATAGGGCGCCAGCACCTTGTAGGTCACATCGGTGCGCGAGTTGGACCCGGCGCCCGAGGGTCCGAAGAAGTTGACGACGCCGTCCTGCGTGCGGGGCGTGCCGTTCGTATTAAAGATATCGACCAGGGCCGAGTTTCCGCCGCCCACGACATCCTGAAGGAACGGGATGTACTGGCGATCGAACTTCAGATCCTGCTGGGCCGAATAGACGCCAACGGTGGTCGTCAGGTCGCCGCCGCCGATCTTCCAGACGCGGTTGGCGCGCAGATCGTTGGTGAAGTTATCCAGGCTGTCGATGTCGGTGTGGACCATGGTCGAATAGGCCAGCAGGCCGTTGCCGTTCAGGGTCGTCGGGCTGGTGATCGCCTGACCGGCGCGCGGTCCCGTGGCATAGGCCAGGGTTCCGGGACGACGGCCGAACGCCAGCGGCGCCTGGGCCGCCGGCACCACGGCCAGCGGGTAGTTGAACGACTGATCGCCCGATTGCTGCGCGTAGCGCATGTGCTCGGAAATCGTCCAGCCGTGCAGGTTGAAGCGGGTCTGGAAGCCCAGCGCGCGCACCTGAACCTGATTGCCGTCCTGCAGATTGACGCGCTTCAGGTTGTTTTCGCCGTCCAGCAACGGGAAGACGGTGGTGTTGCGCGACGTCAGGGTGTCGCGCGTCATCGAGAAGTTCGGAACGTCGCTGTAGTTGGGATCGTCGTTCGTGCCGGACACCAGCAAAGGCGTCGGCCCATAGGCGATGACGGTGTCATCCAGGATCTTGCCGTACAGACGTACGAAGCCGCCGTCGAAGGTCTTGGTGATATTGGCCTTGATCTGGCCGCCCTTGTTGCCCGTGAAGCCGGCGTCGCGCGGCCCTTCGCCCTCGCGATAGAAGCCGCCCACATGGAAGCGCACGGTGTCGCTCAGGTGACCGCCATAGCTGAAGTCGCCGCGATAGGTGTCGTAATCCAGGCCCGAAGACACCTGGACCGAGCCGCCTTCGACCTCACCCGTCTGAGAGATCAGGTTGATCACGCCGCCCGGCGCGTTCGATGCGAAGGTCGAGGACGACCCGCCGCGGATGGACTCGATCTGGCCGACGTTGAAGTCGTAGCGCATGAAATAGTCGGACGTCAGCGCCAGGATGTCGCCGAACTCCAGAACCGGCAGACCGTCTTCCTGGAACTGCAGATACTTCGCGCCGGTGCTGACCATCGGCAGGCCACGGATCGTATAGTTGCCGTTGGTCTCGCCCGTGCTGGCCTCGGCGCGAATGCCTGGGATGGTGCGGAACAGGTCGTTGATGGAATAGGCGCCGATTTTGGCGATCTCGACATCGTTGATCGAGCTGGTGGAGGTCGCGCTGTCCAGCCTGTCGCGCGCCTTGGCTACGCCCGTCACGATCACGTCGTCATTGGCCCGCGTCCGGCTGGCCTCCCAGGCCGTCTGGCGCTGCGGCGCAGGCTGCGTCTGCGCATGAGCAGGCATGGCGAGGATAAGCGGCGCAAACGCAGCCGTGAGGTACAGGGATTTCAAGGAAGCCTCCAAGGCGTTGTCTTGCAGTACAGAGACTGGACAACTGATTTTCGTTCGGAAATTCTTCCATGCAGTTTCTTGCATGGCTGTTATCAATAGAACACGGATGTGTTTGATGATTTATAATGCCAGAATACGGATTAATACTGACATAACGGCGCTTACGAAGTTCAGATTGGAGCGCCGATTTCTTCTACACTCAACTGGATCGATATCTTAAAACTCGTTCCAATCGTCATCGGCCGCTTCGCTCGACAGGGCGAGCGCACCAACCGTGCGGATGACCTTTGGTGCCGACCTGGGGGCGGACGCGGTATCTCGGCGAGGCGCCGGCGCGGCCGAGGCCGAGGCCGTCGTATTCAGCCGGAATCTGGAAACCAGGGTCGCCAGCTCATCGGCTTCGGTCGCCAGGATGCGCGCGGCCGCCGTCGCCTCTTCCGCCATGGCGGCGTTCTGCTGGGTCATGCGGTCCATGCTGCCGACGGCGCTGTTGACCTGCTTCAGGTTCTCGGACTGGACATGCGCCCCTTGCGCGATGTCCACGATTAGGGTGTTGGCGTCGCCGATCTTGGACACGACCCGCGCCAGCATCTCGCTCGTTTCGCCGACCCGATCGACGCCCAGCCGAACCTCGTCCGACGACTTGCTGATCAGTTGCTTGATGTCTTTGGCGGCGTCGACGGTGCGCTTGGCCAGTTCGCGCACCTCGCCGGCGACAACGGCGAAACCGCGTCCGGCATCGCCCGCTCTCGCGGCCTCGACGCCGGCGTTCAAGGCCAGAAGATTGGTCTGCAAGGCGATGGCGTCGATCATGTTGATGATCTCGCCGATCTCCTGAGATCCGGCCTTGATGGCGTCCATGGCGACGATCGCTTCTTCAACGATCACGCGACCGTCCGCGGCGTCGCCATTGGCCAGGGTGATGGCATTGCGGGCGTTGGCCGCGCTGCGCGCCGTGTCGCCGACCATGTCGGTGACGTGGTTGGTGGCGGTGGTGGTTTGCTGCAGGCTGGACGCCTGCTGTTCGGTTCGCAACGACAGGGTTTCGGACGCCGAGCAGATCTGCGTGGCGCCCAGTCGAACGCTTTGGGCCGAACCGGCGACGCTGGCCAGGCTTTCTTCCAGGCCCTGCACCGCCACGTTGAAGGCCGTGCGCAGGCGCTCATACTCCGGAGCGAACGGCGTGCGAATGGTGTGGGTCAGATCGCCGGCGGCCAAGGCCTCCAGAGCTGTGTCGAGCTCCTCGACGACATGACGTTGCGCGGCGTCGGCGACGATCTTCTCACGCTCGGCCGCGTCCTTGGCCAGATCGGCGGCCGCCTTGGCCCGTTCCGCCTCGGCCTTGGCCAGAGCCGTGTCGCGGAACACCAGGACCGCGCGCGCCATGTCGCCCAGTTCGTCGGCATGGCTGGCGTCCACGACGATGTCGTTGTCGCCCTTTGCCAGTTGGCCCATGGCCTCGGTCAGGACCGTGATCGGGCGCGCGATCATGCGGCTGAGCATGGCCGACAGCACCATGGCGATCGTAATCAGGGCGATGCCGCCGACAATCAGGGCGATGATCGCGGTGACGATCGCAGCCTGCTGACGTTCCAGATTTTTCTCGGTGACCGCGGCTTCGGCCTCGCGCAGATCGCGCAGAGGCAGGACGGCGTCGCTGACCAGCACCTTCTTGCCCGCGTCTCGCACGTCTTGCTGGGCCTGCTCGCGCTTGCCGGCGCGAACCTCGGCGATCATGCGATCACCCCAATCGGCTCTCCAGGCCAGGGTGGCAAGGCGCGATTTTTCGAGCAGGGCCTGCTTTTCGGCGTCGCCCAGCTGACCATTCAACTCGACGACCACCTTGTCGAACTCGTCGCGCCCTTCGTAGTAGGATTTCAGATAGGTCTCGTCGCCGGTGACCAGAAAGCCTCGAAACTGGCTGTTCTGACGCAGGATCGCGGTTTCCAGCGACATCGCCTGCGCCTCGATCGTGCGGCTGAGATTGTTGCTCTCGATGGACGCGCGGATCATCATGATCGTGGCGAAAAAGACCGCCATCATGATCGCCGCCGAGACGCAGATCAGGATGAAGGAAAGCCGCAGCTTTCTCGGAATTCGCATCTTCGACATCATGAGCTCACCCCCGTTACGCACTTATACTTACCTAGGGGCAACCGATTACTCAGCTGACGCCACTGCGCACAGCCCGATCCTTGTTCGAGCTACGCAAAACACCCTGTTTTTCAGGTGACTATCCACCCCTATGACGGAACGACTAAAAAGATAGTTAAGCTGCCGACGCCCGGGCGCTTACATCGACCGGACCCAAATTTCGCGAGATTCATGCGCTGTTAAGCGAGGTGATCATAGGTAAGTCACCCTTCCCGTCCGTGCTTCAAGAAACGCCGGGTCGCAACCCCCGGGCGAATACTTCTTCAGGCCGGGGACACACAAGTAACAGTTCGTTTTATTCGGAATGCGCGACGATGCGATTGGTGACTGGATGATCTGCCCCGTCGCCGACCGTTTCACCCAGGAACTCGCGGCCCAGGCCGACCGCTGCCGCGCCATGGGGTCACCCTTCGTCGCCGGCGTTCTCGAAGCCGCAAGCCGGCAGCTGTCGCATGCGCCGCTCACCGCCGCACGGCTGTATGACTGGTCGGGAGATCAAGCCGCAGCCGCCTTGGCTCTACGTTTGAACGGCGCCCTGCATGCCCTCGCGCGCGCGGGCCGGTCCTACGCCCTGACCAGCCTCTATCGTCGAGAACACACCGACTTCGACGCGGCTGTGGCCGACGCCCTGGCCCGGAACGATCGATACATCGCCGACTGGATCTTGCATCCGCCGCAAACGAACGAGGTGGCGCGCGCCGCCGCGCTGATGAGCGCGCTGATGGCCGCCCCTCTGGATTGCGCCATGCCCTTCGAGCTGCTCGAGCTCGGCTCCAGTTGCGGTCTGAACCTGAACTTGCATCGCTACGCCTATGCTCTGGGGTCGGCGTCAGCCGGCGATCCATTCTCGAACGTGCAGATCGAGCCCCTGTGGCAGGGCGCGTCGCCGAAGGCCGGCCCGGTTTCCATCGCGGCGGCGCGCGGCGTCGATCTGCACCCGCTGAATGCCGCAGACCCGGCGCATCGCGAACGTCTGCTGGCCTTCGCCTGGGCGGATCAGCCGGCGCGCACCCAACGCCTCGAGAACGCCCTGCGCATCGCCGCCGATCATCCGCCGCGCATCGATCAGGGCGACGCCGTGACCTGGCTGGCCGACCGGCTGGCCGAGCCGCAGGCGGTTGGGCGCTGCCGCGTCGTCATGCACACCATGGTGCTGCAATATCTGAGCGACGACGACCGGCGTCAGATCACGGCGCTGCTCTCGACCGCCGGCCGCCGCGCCGACGCCGACCACCCGCTGCTCTGGATCAGCTTCGAATGGACCCGCGACCGCAGCCACGTCGAGCTGCGCCTGACGGCCTGGCCCACCGGCGAAACCCACATCCTGGCGCACTGCCATCCCTACGGCGACGAGTTGGAGTGGCTGGCGTCATCTGCGGCGGCCTTGGCGGCCTAGGAGCGACCTTTGCCCACATGATTGGGCGCCATCGCAGATCAGGCAACGTACCGGCCAAGCCTCCAACCGGGCGTTCAAAGCAATCCTGTTTGCCCGAACGGCTGAAGTGTCAGGTCGCGATTTCTGTGGCGCGCGGCCAGACGCTCATCGCCCGGATCCGCAGCTCGTGCGGCCCGAGATAGCGTTCGTGCGGAAGCGAGATAACCCAGACCGTTGCGAATGATCCGACGGGGCATGACCTCGCGTCCATTCCCCGCTAACAGATCGCAAAAACTAATCCGATATCCCACTCTGTCCATCGGTGTCATTTCGGGCGATCATCGCCTTCGCTTGCCACTCCAAATGACCACGACAACTGGAACGCCCATGAAATCCGTCGACCGCCGCGCCGCCCTGACCGGCCTGTTGGGAGGCGTCGCCGCTGCGGCCCTGCCCGTCCGCGCCGCCTTCGCCCAGACGAACGAGGAGGCCGCGCCCCTAGGTCGCGAATGGGCAAGCATGAAATGGCGTCGCGGCATCGAGGGCCAGCGGATGGCCGATCTGGGGAACGGCACCTTCCTCAATCCCATCATGTCGGGCGACCACCCCGATCCGTCGATCCTGAAGGACGGCGACGACTACTACATGACCTTCTCGTCGTTCGAGTCGGTGCCCGGCATCCACATCTGGCACTCGCGCGACCTGGTGAACTGGCAGCCGGTCGTCGCGGCCCTGACGAAGAACATCGGCTCGGTCTGGGCGCCGGAACTGATCAAGCACGAGGGTAAATTCTACTGCTACATCCCCGCGCGGTTCCCGGAATACCGCTCCAACTACGTCATCTGGGCGGACAAGGTCAAAGGCCCTTGGAGCGAACCCATCGACCTGAAGATCCCGGCCAATATCGACCCTGGCCACATCGTCGGCGAGGACGGCAAACGCTACCTGTTTCTGAACGGCGGCGACCGGGTGAAGCTGACCGATGACGGCCTGGCCACCGACGGCCCGGTCGAGCAGGGCGTCTATAACGCCTGGCGCTACCCTGACGACTGGATCGTCGAAGGCTTCGCCCAAGAAGGGCCCAAGCTGCTACGGCGCGGCGACTATTTCTATATGATCACCGCCATCGGCGGCACGGCGGGGCCGCCGACCGGCCACATGGTCATCGCCGCCCGGTCGAAGTCGATCAACGGCCCGTGGGAGGACTGCCCGCACAACCCCATCGTCCGCACCGCCTCGGGCGCCGAGAAATGGTGGTCGCGCGGCCACGCCACCCTGGTCGAGGGACCGACCGACGGCGACTGGTGGATGGTCTATCACGGCTATGAGAACGCCTATTGGAGCCTGGGCCGCCAGACCCTGCTGGACCCCATCGAGTGGACCGACGACGGCTGGTTCCGCGCCAAGGGCGGCGACCTGTCCCAGCCGATCGCCAAGCCCCGAGGCGGCGAGGCCGTGCCGCACGGCATGGCGCTGTCGGACGACTTCTCGACCGACAAGTTCGGCATCCAGTGGAGCTTCTACGACCCGCAACCGAACGAGAAGGATCGCCTGCGCCGCGAGAACGGCGTGCTGCACATGAAGGCCAAGGGCAAGGCGCCGGTCGATTGTTCGCCTTTGACCTTCGTCCAGGGCGAACAAGCCTATCAGATCGAATGCGAGATCGAGATCGACCCCGGCGCGGTGGCGGGCCTGATCCTGTTCTACGACCGGGCGCTGTATGCCGGCCTCGGCTTCGACGCGACCCGCTACGTCACCCACCAGTATGGGATCGAGCGGGGACGGCCGGCCAATCCGCATGGACGACGCATGTTCATTCGCCTGACCAACGCCTATCAGAACGTCTATTTCGACACCTCCAGCGACGGCGTGACTTGGAACCGGTTCGACCGGGGCATGGAGGTCTCGGGCTACAATCAGAACGTCCGTGGCGGCTTCATGATGCTGCGCCCCGGCATTTACGCCGCTGGCGAGGGCGAAGCTCGGTTCAAGAATTTCAAGTTCAAGGCGCTGTAATACGCGAGAACATTTTGGTGTGGCGAAACACGGGTTTTCGTTTTATGACACCGGTGACATTGACGCCTAGGACGCGTCGATCTCATCACGAGATTTTTGGAGTTCCTCGGCTTTCGAGGGACAGGGGACTGTCGGCATCTGGCCCGCCAAGAGGCACGGAGCACGACAAGAGCGGAGGGAACTATGCGGAACCAACATACGGGATACCTGCGCGCGGCCGTTTCGCCAGCGGCGCTCGTTGTGGGGGCCATGCTGTTCGCGGCCCCGGTTCAAGCTCAAGAGAGCCAGAGCCAGGACGCCACCGAAGTGGGTGAGATCGTCGTCACCGGCATCCGGGCGTCGCTGGCCAGCGCCTTGACCGAAAAGCGCCGCTCCAACACGATCGTCGACGTCATAAACGCCGAGGACATCGCCGACTTCCCGGATGCCAACCTGGCGGAATCGCTGCAACGCATCCCGGGTGTGTCCATCGACCGCGAGAACGGCGAGGGCAACTCGATCTCAGTGCGCGGCCTCGGCGGCGATTTCACCCGCGTGCGTCTGAACGGGTTAGAGACCCTGTCCACCTCGGGCGCCAGCAACGCCGACGGCGCCCTGCGTCGCGACAGGGGCTTCCAGTTCAACACCTTCGCCTCCGAGTTGTTCAACTCACTGAAGGTTCAAAAGTCCGCCGACGCCCAGACGGACGAGGGCTCGCTGGGCGCCACGGTCGATCTGATCTCGGGGCGTCCGTTCGACTTCAAGGAACGTCGCCTGGCCCTGACGCTTCAGGACGCCTATTACGAAAACGGCGGCACTCACAATCCGCGCCTCGCCTTGCTGGCGTCCGACCGCTGGACCAGCAAGATCGGCGAGTTCGGACTGCTGGGCTCGGTCGCCTACAATGAGCGCACCCAGGCCATCGACAGCTATTCGCGTCAGGTCGGCTCGTTCGACTACACCTATCGCGGCGCGACGTTCAACAATGTGGGGACCAACGCGGCCGGCGATCACCAGGGCTTTGCCCTGCCCATCGGCACCAATCCCGCCACCGCCCTGCCCCGCGTCACCAATCCGGAGGCGCGCAATCTGCTGATCGGCTCCAACCCGGCCGCCTACAATCTGATCAACGGCGGCGCGACGCGCGGCTCGCTGGTGCGCATTCCGGCTCTGGCGACGCTGAACCACCGCGACGTGGAGCAGGACCGGTTGGGGGTGACCCTGTCGGGGCAATGGCGTCCGACCGAGCGGACCACGATCAACTTCGACAATCTGTATTCGAAGATGACGCAGATCTCGACCAACTATCAGATCGGACCGGTGGGTCTGAACCGCAACAACACCAACGGCAACCGCACCACCACGGCGTTCAGCTACCAGACCTATCCGACGACCAGCGCGACCAACAACTCCTACGCCAACCGCCGCGCCGCCTACGCCAACTGCGCGACTCAGGCCGCGACCGAGTTCCGCGACGCCATCGACTGCGGCCAGTCGCTGTACGGCTCAACCCCGATCTTCACCACGGCGCCCGGCGCAACCAACCAGAACCTGGCCGCCGGAACGGGCAGCTTCAATCCCAACAACCTGGACGTCTACGACTACTACAACCAGCCGGGGTCGGTCGGTTACGTCGCGCACCCCCAGTATCTGGCCATGCGCGGCGCGTTCATCGGGCGTCCGTCGGTGCGGTTGATCGATGCGGGGCTGAGCGAGACGGGCGCCAACGCCAACTATCTGGTGTTGGGCAATGTCGACTTCCGCTCGGCGGTCGATCAGGGCGGCTACACTACCGAATTCCGTCAGAACTCGATCAACATCGAGCACGAGTTCAGCGACACCTTCCGCATGTCGCTGCTGGTCGGCGATTCCAAGTCGACCAATGAGAACACCGGCCTGCTGGTCGACTTCATCCGGCTCGATTCGGGCCAAGGCGTCGCGGGCAATGACTACTTCGTCTACGACGACCGCGAAGGCGGCGATATGCCGATCATGAAGTTCGGCTTCGACGTGGCCAATCCGAACAGTTGGGACTTCGTGAAGGGCTATTCGGCCATTCGCAACTACCGCACCATCACCGAGAACGGCTACCGGACCGCCAAGGCCGACTTCGTCTGGGACCTGAACGACGACTTCACGTTCAAGTTCGGCATCGGCAAGCGCAAGTTCGACTTCTACTACACGCGCTACGAGCGGCTGATCAGCGACACGATGAACCCGTCGCTGCTGGAGGGCGTGCGCTCCGGACTGGCGGCCGCCACGACCGTCGGCCAGATGGGACAGCTGGTCAGTTGGGGCGACGGGCTGAACGTGCCCGAAGGCACGCCGACCAGCTTCTTTGCGCCCAATCTGGAAGCCTTCAAGAACCGCTTCGGCTTCGACTGCGACTGCATCAACGCCTGGGGCGACTGGCGTCTGTCGGACCTGCGCAACGGCGGGGTCAACACCTTCTGGGTCGATGAGGACAGCCTGTCCTACTATGGCCAGATGGACTTCCGTGTGCCGCTGTTCATGGGCGAGCTGCGCGGCAACGCCGGTCTGCGCCGCGCCGAGACCAAGATCGATTCCCGCGGACGCTCGCCCAGCGGCCGTCCGGTCGAGAACGACAACCAGTACAACGACACCCTGCCGTCGATGAACCTGGTGTGGGAGCTGAACGACAAGCTGATGCTGCGTTTCGCGGCGGCCAAGGTGATGGCCCGCCCGCAGATGACGGCCCTGCAGCCGGGCGTGACGGCCTTCACCGTTCCGGTCGGCATCGGCGCCGACCCGGCGCAGTTCGACGGCTCGAACGCGGCGATCACCCTGGGCAACACCAAGCTGAAGCCCTTCCGCGCATCCAACCTGGACTTCAACGTCGAATGGTATTTCGCCCGCGACGCCATTCTGTCGGTCGCGGTGTTCCACAAGGAGATCGAAAGCTTCCCGCAGGTGGTGCTGCGCGAAGGCAAGCTGAGCGAGATCTTCGACGCCGAGCAGATCGCCAATCTGCGCGCCGCCTATGACGGCCTGACCGACGTCGCCTCCGACAGCCGCCGGGCCTACATCGACCAGGACCTGCCCTTCCAGGTGCGTCAATACAACGATGCGCCGGGCGGCAAGCTGGACGGGTTCGAGATCGCCTATCAGCAGAACTTCACCTTCCTGCCCGCGCCGTTCGACGGCTTCGGCATCCAGGCCAACTACACCCAGATCGAGTCCGAGCTGGAATACATCCTGGACCCGGCCCGCAACCTGACCGGTACGGCGCCCTTCCTGGGCGCCTCGCCCAAGTCGTTCAACGCCACGATCTTCTATGAGGTCGAGAAGTGGAGCGCGCGTGTCTCCTCGGCCTATCGCGCCGCCTATCAGACCACCTATCCGCTGGCGTCGGGCGGTTGCGATCCGGGCGTGTGCGACTCGCCGCTGATCAACGACTTCATCGGCTCGGAAGAGACGCTGAACGTGGATGCGTCCTTCACCTACAAGCTGACGGACAATGTCACCTTCACCGCCGAGGCGCTGAACCTGACCAATCAGACCGATACGCGCTGGGCCTATCAGGCCGATCCGGTGGTCAACAACTATGGCTCGACCGGCCGCCAGTACTTCGTCGGCGCGCGGTTCGTGTTCTGATGACGACGATCGACAGCTGACTTCTCCCGGGACGCTGTCCCTTCAGGGGACGCCGCGAAACATCGGCGTCCCCTTCTTCTTGCCGAACCCGAAAGGCTCTCGATGAAGCACACGGTCCTCATCCTCGGCGTCCTGGCGTTCGCGGCCGGCGTCACGCCAGCGCCGGCGCTGGCGCAGGAACCGGTCGCCGCCTCGCCCGCCGTCGCCTGGAACAGCGCGGCCATTCGCCGTCCGGCCGACTGGTATGGATCGGACGAAGCGCGACGCCTCGCCGCGATCGTGATCCAGCATCAATCGGCCGAAGGCGGCTGGCCCAAGAACACCGACCTGTTCGTCCCGCCCCGCCCCGATGCGGACCCGGCGCTGAACAACACGATCGACAATGGCGGCACGACCCAGCCGCTGGCCTTTCTGGCGCGAACGATCGCGGCCGGGGACGCCGAAAGCCGCGCCGCCTTCGACCGAGGTCTCGACTATCTGCTGGCGGCGCAACAGCCCCACGGCGGCTGGGCCCAGTTCTATCCGCTGCGCGGCGGCTATCACGACCAGATCACCTACAACGACGACGCCATGGTCCATGTGATGGAGCTGTTGCGCGATGTGGGCGACGGCGCAGCGCCCTATGGCTTCGTCGATGAAGCGCGGCGCGAGCGGGCGCGTCAGGCCGTGGCGCGCGGGGTCGAGACCCTGCTGACGACGCAGGTGCGGCGCGACGGCGTCCTGACCGGCTGGTGCGCCCAGCATGACGCCCAGACCCTGGCGCCCGCCTGGGCGCGTCGTTTCGAGCCCCCGTCCCTGTCGGGCCAGGAAAGCGTCGGCATCGTGCGCTTCCTGATGAGCCTGCCCGACCCCGGTGCCGACGTCGTCGCCGCCGTGGACGGCGCCGTCGCCTGGCTGGAGAGCGTCGCGCTTGCCGACACCACCGAGGTCTTCGTCACCGACGCCCAAGGCCGTCGCGACCGCATCCTGGCCCCCAAGCCGGGCGCGCGCATATGGGCCCGGTTCTACGATCTGGAGGATGGCCGCCCCATCTACATCGGGCGCGATTCCGTCATCCGACGCGACCTGATGCAGATCGAGCACGAACGCCGCAACGGCTATCGCTACGTCGGCGAATGGCCCGAAACCCTGCTTACCCGCGACTATCCGGCCTGGAAACGGACGCTTGCGGCGAGCTGACCGGTCGAGGTTACGCGGCGGCGTCACCCATCGTGATCGAGAGGTACGGCGGCGGGCTGGTGCGCGCATCAGCTCGCCAGAGAACCTGCGGCGCGTTGTATTTGCAGGGCTGCGGCGTCGAGCGCCTTTTGCGGTGTGCGCGCCTATCGCCATCCAGCCTCGTCTTCCCAAACGGGTTAGGGACAGTGTTGGGCCGTCCCTCTTGCCTTGTGACGGCTCCCAACTCTAATCATCGCGCAACCGCCGGCTTCATCGCCATCTTTTGTTTACGGAATACCGAACCTTGAAGTCATTAAGAGTTTTGTTGCTAAGCTTCTGCTTGACCCTGGCCGCCGTTTCGCCAGCGGCCGCCATGCAAATTTTTGTCGCGACCGGGAGCAGCACGCTCACCCTTGATGTGGAACCGAGCGATTCCATCGAAAATGTGAAAATCCTGATCCAGGATCAAACCAGCATAGATCCGATGGACATGCGGCTCGTGTTCGCCGGGCGCGAACTGGATGACGGCCGCACGCTGGCCGATTACAATATTCAGAAGGAAAGTACGCTGCAGCTGTCGGTCGCAGCTCCTCCAGCCGCCATCCCGACTCTTTCCGAATGGGCGATGATCATCTTGGGCGTAGTTCTGGCGGGGTCTGCGGCGCTTTATCTTCACCGCCGTCAGCATGCCGTCTGAGGCGATGGAGCCGAGAGCCGAACTCGGACGAAACGGCGCCCTTCGGATCACCTGACGGGCGGCCTGTCCAGCTCGGCGAAGATGAGGGGCGGGCTCGGCCGCCTACGCCCACCCGTTCAGACGGAAACTTGCGCGACCGGTCCGTCCCCGGTTGATCGCGCTACGCCCCGATCTCGGCGACCAGGGCCTTCAGCGCCCTGGGATTAAGCGTGGCCCACAGGATCAGGGCCGTCAGCAAAGGTGCGACCGAATAGGCCACATAGCGTCCGATAATCGCCACCTGCGCAAGCAAGCCGGGCAAAGGCGGTTGATCGGCGCGAACGCGGACGCCCAGAGATTCGGACGCCAAATTTGGGCTCAGCATCGGGGCGAGGTCGCCCCAGACGGCCAGGACCAGAAAGAGGATGAAGACGAGGCACAGGACCGGAACGGCGATCGCCGCCATTCGCCAGACCCTCTCGACACGCGGCGGGGCGATCATGAAGGCGGCCAGCAGTGGAAAGCCCAGCATCATGCGGCGCAGCGCTTCCTGACTGAGCGGCAGGGTGATGGGACGGCCCGATTCGGTCAGATGCGTTCCGACCGCCCAACCGCCGCCGGCCATCGGCTCGATCGCTCCGGTCAGGCCGAATAGGCGGAACACGCCCCCCGCAACCGGACGCAGCGCCGCGATGACCAGATCAGCCCCCCAGATCCACCAAAGCGGCAGAAGAACGATCAGGGACAGGCCGGCCCACAGCGCGAAACGGCGACGCGCGATGTCTTCGGGCGTGCGGGCGGCTGGACGCGACATCCGGCTCATGCCGCGACCGGCGTGGCGGCGGTCCGGTCGGCGGCCTCGCGCCGCACCTGCCACCGGGTCCAGAAGAAGAAGATCAGCAACCCCTCCAGGCCGATCATGGCGTCCCAAACATAGTGATGAAAGAACTCGAAGACCTCCTGCGACCCGCGCGAGAGATACAACAGGCTGATGATGCGCAACAGGTTGATGGTCTGAAGGGCGACGATGCCCGCAGCCGCGCCGATCAGGCCGTATCGTAGCTTTCCAGGAAAGGCGATGATCGCGGCCGTCAGCAGGGCGCAGACCTCCACGGCGTTGCAGCCCGCCAGCACCTGCACGGCGCCCTTGCCGTCATCGAAGCGCAGAATGGCGCCGTCTGCGATCACCCGATCGTCGACCAGATCGATCAGCAGGGCGCAGACGTGCACCAGGCTGCGGGTGAAGGGGGCGACGAACAGGCGCTCGGCCCAGGGCGTGGCCAGAACGCTGAACAATGCCACGGTGATCAGCAGGAACAGACCCAGATACTGGATCGCCGGCGATTTCAGCATCGACGTGGCTCTCGGCATTGACGCGCTCCCTGCCCGTGACGGTGCGGGCATTCTGGACCAGCCTAGGCGAACTGACGCCGACGCTGAAGGTGCAGCGCCGCCCCGCCCGCCAGCATCATGGCGAACAGGATCATCGCCCATTCGGTCATCGTGGGAACGGGAGCCGGCTCAGAGGGCAAAGCCGGTTTCCAGTCGGACAGTGTTGTCACCGACGCCTCGACAGACGGGGGCGGGCTCGAGACTCAAGTTTTCAGGCGAGCCGGCGTCGATACTGGAGGTAGAGCGACGCACCGCCGCCCAGCATGGCGGCGAACAGGATCATCGCCCATTCGGACAGGGTCGGAACGGGGGCGACGCCCGGCGTCGCGGTCAAGCTGACATTGTCGTAGTTGGCCTGGCCGCCCGAACTGCTGACCAGTCGCACGCTGAGGCGCTGACCGATCAGCGGGCCGGCAGCCGGCGCCGTCCACCGCACCGTGGCGGGCGCGAACTGTCCCGCGACAGGGTTGACGCTCTGGACGCCGACACGCGTACCACCAACGACACCGCCTTCTGTAATTGTGCCGCCGACCCAGAGTTCGAGACTGGGCGTAACGGCCGGATTGTCCGTGCGCCGCCCGAACTCGGCGGTCAGTTCATAGACCTCATTGGCCACTACGGCCTTGGTTGTCTGCTGGGCGAGGGCGTTGACGCCGTCGTTCGTATAGGCCCACTGATTGCCGTTCGGCGTCATCAACTCGGCGCGCTCGTAGCCAATGCCGAAAGGAAAGAGGCCGCTCAGACTGCCGGTCCAGTCGGGGATCGCGCCAACCGTGCTGCCCCCCGGCGCGATAGACGGATTCTCGAAACTCGGATTGGCGACGTAGTTCTGTGCGGTCGCGGGCGCCGCAAGCGCCAGACAGGCGACAGCGGAGACGCCTGCAAGGTTGAAGAGGCTGGCCATTGAATTTCCCCGAAGAGGCGTTCGGCCCTCCGCCGACGCCTTTATGACCGCCGGATGCCATGTGCATGGGGAACGAGGAACGCCTGTACGTCTCACGCCGGTGAGACGCATAGGGTTTGACAAAACTCTGCAAGATCAAGCGTCTTTACATCCGGCCGGTGAGCTGCGCATCAAGGGGAATGGCTCGCGCTTTCCTTTCGTGATCCAGGAGTTCGCGTGCCCTACCCTCGTACGATCGCCTGGGATGTTTCCACCGCCACCCTGCCCGACGCGCTGGAACGCTATCTGATCGCCATGGCCGACATCTACGAGGTGTCGGGCATCAGCGATGAGGATCAGGCCAACTTCTACAATCATATGCGCAGCACCCTCAGCGCGGTCGGCGGGATCGGCACGGGGCGATCCGTGCAGCAAACCCTGAGCCGCGGCCCGGATCTGCTGAGGCGCTCGTCCGTCGATGGTCTGAACCTGGTCATCAACCGGACCGCGACGGTCGGCGAATATGACGGCCGAAGCGCCCAGGCCATGCCGGGCGCCCTGCAGATACGAGATTTCGGGCGGCTGTCCTCGACCAGGCTGGAGACGGTCGATTTGCTGGCGATCATGGTGCCGCGCAACCTGGCGCCGCCTCCCCTGCTGGGACCGGAGATGCACGGACGGATCCTGTCGCCCGAATTGCCCGGCGTCAGGCTGGTGAGGGGCCAGATGCAAATCCTGGCGCAGGAGGCGGCTGAACTGAGCGACGCCGCCCTTGATGCGGCGATCCAGTCTCTGATGCTGGTGATCGGCCGGGTCGCGGGCATTGAGACGTCCATCGGCGCGCCGGAAATATCCACCATCCAGGGCACCGTGCGGCGCCTTGCGGTGGATTTCATCGAAACCCGACTGGACGCCGGAGACGTCGCCTTTGGCTCGGCTGAAATCGCCGCCGCCGCAGGGGTGTCGCGCGCAACCCTGTATCGCTCTTTCGAACGGGTCGGGGGCGTGAACCGTTTCGTTCAGGAGCGTCGACTGCACCACGCCCGCCAGGCCTTGAGACAGCGGATCGATCTGAAGCCTTCCATCGCTGAAATCGCCTGGAGCTACGGCTTCACCTCCATCAGCCACTTTAATCGCCTGTTCCGCGAACGTTTCGGCTATCCGCCGTCCGAAGTGCCTCCGGTCGGCCCTCAGCCGCACATCGTGCTGTCGGACGGTCCGATCCGTCACGATCTCCTGAGCGACTGGCTGGCGGAGATCGGATCCACCGACCCGATGTAGTCCGTTCGGGACGACAAGACGTTGGCCTGCGCCGGTACGCCGCGCCTTCCCAGTCATTCGGGATCTTGGGTCGCAACAGATCCCGCGACAGTGAAGCAACCGAAGTCTCTGGGGCGTGAGACGCTCAGGCGTTCTCAAACCTCATCAAGCCTGCGAGCAGCCCGACAAGCGCGCGGTCATGAATGACGAGGCCCGCCGACAAACAGGGGGTGACAGGTGAGCGTCCATCGAGAAAGAACCGCGCCAGTGCTGCTGCGGCTTCTGACCTGGGTCACACAGAGAATCTTCGCCCAAGTGCCCAGGATCAGGTGACAGTGACGGCTGGCCGCAACCCTGATTTCGGGTTGCACCCTCGCTCCTGCGGACAGCGGCGTGGCGGACAGAGAGGGTTTAGAAGCCGTCAGTCGTGGCGGGGGTTTCAGGGCCGTTTTGAAGCGGCGCCCTAAAACACGCCCTAAGCCGCGCTGTCGATAGGGCCGAAATGCTTCTCCAGCTCGGCTCTCGGGATGAAGACCCGACGCCCCCGATGGCGCGCCTGGATCTCGCCGGCGCTGACCATCTTCGATAAGGTGTTCCGGCTGGTCCCCGTGGCGGCGACAGCCTCCTTGTAGGAATAGGCGATCTTGGCGCCATTGTCGTTCGCCGCGCTCATCCCTCCCCCTTCCCATTGCGGGCGAGGAAGGAGCGGGCGACCTTTTTGGCGGCCTCACCGATATGGTCGATCATTTCGGCTCACCTGTCGAGGCGGCGGAAAGCGGCGACATGAGGTCTTGGATTTCCCGCGCGGCTTTGTCGGCGATTGCGCTGGCCTCTTCGTAGCGCGAGGCTTTCACGAACGCATCTGCATGGCGAACGAACGCGTTACGGATCGCGCCCCAGTCCCCGCCCCCTGGCAGCGGCGATGCGGGGGCGGCTGCTGATAATCGATCCATCAGGGCATCAACGTGATGAGGCATAATCGTCATTTTCACGTTGAGCGGAACGTCGTCGCGGAGCCAATCAAACACGGCGCGTCTAGGCACCAGGCGCAGCGCATCGGTGGGGGCTTCATTGCTCACGGGTGTGTCTCCTGCTGTAGGGCTTCATTTATGGCCTCGACAATCATGCTAATGGCGTGGTCGCCCTGAGAGACGGGCGAATGACCATCGCCCATGCCGTGCGAGGCGGCAGGAGACCCGCACATGCACGTTTCGTGATCGTCAATCGGCCACTCCCGAACTCGATTTCGGGTTTCTTTCAACGCCTTCGCCAGCCTATCCGCTCGGGCTTCGGCTGCGGTGGCGCGGTCGTTGGCAGCGAGCGACACCTTCATGTTGATCGACCTCGCGATTGCCGCACAGGTCGCGTCAGACAGGCCGGGCGCGCCATTTCGGATGCTCTCGTAGGCGAAGCGATACGTTTCGCTCAGACCCACGTCTCCCAGCCCCGACGTGTTCGCGTTAGAGTCGGTCATGCGTCACCATCAAGAATGTCTTGACGTGCGATCAGGCCGGTCGAGTTATTCCAATACATGCCGGGAAGCGGGCCTCCCGGACCTTGGACGTGACCATATCCACGCCGCTCAAGGTTCTTGGCGGTAGCGTAATGCGCGCCGTTAAAAAGCTCGACGCCGCACCCTTCCTCACCAGTCAGGTCGTCGGGGTCGCTTGCGAGAATCATTTCGCGCTGCGCGTTTGTGAAGTCCGTCATGCCGCTCCCCCTTCCTTCGCGGCGGTCGATTTCAGGGCGGCTTCGGTTTCAATGACCGCGTCGGCTAGATGCCGCAGGCAAGCCCGGCCCCAGCGCGTCGAAGCGCCGTATGTCGTCTCCCATTTCGCGGGATCGTAAGGCTCAGGCCAGAACTCCGCACCGAAATGGACGTTGTTGCCGTTGCGCTCAAGCGTGTGCGGATCGACGCCCGAAGAGCCCTGCATCTTGATCCGACCGCACCGCATCAAGGCGCGGAACCGCTCGGCATCCACCCTGTCTTCATCGGCGGCGGGCGGCGGGGATGGGTGAGCGAACGACGGCTTAGCGGCTTCCTTCGCCCTGATCTGATCAACCTTCGTCCAGACGCGGGCCAACTCGCGCTCACCTTCGGCCGTCATGTCCACGCCAGTCGCAAGGCAATGGGCCGCCAGCGTCATCATCACGCCGCCGACTTCCTGATTGATTTCGCCTTGTGGACGGCTGAAGGCATAGCGCACCACGTCAGCCGCAGCGGCTTCGGTCATGCCGGACGCCTGAACCAACTCAACGGCTTCTTCTAGGAACCGCGCGTTGCGATGCTCGACGTTCATACGGCTTTCAGGCCCGAAGCAGACATCAAGCCATGCGCCGCACCGATCCTGAAACCGCTCCCCCGCCGCCCCTTCGTCCTGGGCCTCGGCTCGGGCGGGGGCGGTGGAGAGGGCGGGCCACAGCGCGCGAGCCACAAAGTCCGCTTGCTTGTCGATGGACATGGCCGGGCAGTCGGACAGCGCGCCGAAGATCGACCGGCCAAACTCATCTAGGCTAGACGCGTCGGGCGTAATCGTCAGGTCGGCTAGGGCAGACTCGTATTCAGCGTCGCGCTTGGCGATATGCGCTCCGATCTCGCTTGCGGCCAGACCGACCCTCTGCTGGCCTCCCGAGGCGAGGGGGCGGGCGGATAGGAGGGCGAGGCGACGTATACGAGACGCGGCCTGACGCATGGTTGCCGCCCAATCTTGCCACTGGTTGTCGTCTGCCTCTTCGGACACGCGATCCAAGGCGTCAGCGTCTTCTAGCGCCAGACGCACCGCCTCCCGCGTCTCTCCGCTCGGTTGGGGGGTGTGGCGTAGGTCGTAGAGGTATGAGCGGGCCTCGTCGGTTGCTTTCTGGCGAATGTCTTTCGACAGCGTTTGTGCGATCACCAGATTGTCCAGCAACACGCGTAAGGTTTCGCTATCCCCCTTCTGCCCCCCCAAGGCGAGGGGGCGGGCGGATAGGAGGGCTTCCAGTGTCGCGCAGTCGGCGGCCATTTCGTCGTCTTCATAGACGTGGGCCGCCATCTTCAGCCGGTCTAGCGCCTCCCGCGTCTCTCCAGGGGGGCTATCTGTCGATCCGCAATAGCAATACATCATCTCGTCAGAGATCGAGGTCTTGCCCCAGCACTTCGGACCATGCTCCCGCTCCGACCCGCTCGCTTCGACCGGAGCGGTGGGGGCGGCAAGCTGTTCGATGGTCGCGTTGATCTCGTGAACCATGACCATAGCGGCGTTTGGTTCCGGCGCGCCGTAGTCTCCATCTCGCACGTCGGAGAAGCGGTCGATAAAGTCACGGGCCTCAGAAAGCATGTCGATCGCAGCCGACAGCGGGCCGGGTGTGGGGGCTTGGGTCATGTCAGGCGGCTTGGTCCTGGCGAGAGGATTGGATGTGGGCCAGCAGTTGGCGGCCCAGGTGTTCGGTGAAGGCGGGCGGGATCGCCTCTGACATTTCGGCGCAGGTGGCCCAGGTCATGCCCATGGCCTCCGACATCGCCGCGCGGTGTCCGCCCTCCCACACGTCGCGGGTTCCGCGTCCTCCGGCCGATGCGGCACGGCGCCGGGCGTGACCGCCATAGACGCCGATCACCGGGCGAGCATCATGCTGGCATGGTGACGGCGCGCTGATGGCGATGTTGCTTTCGAACAGGCGATGGCGGCGAAGCTGGCAGCCTTGAGCGCCTAGGCCGAACATGGACCCGCACAGGGTGATCGGGTCGCGCATGTCCCAGACCGCGCCCTCGACATTCTCGATGATGTAGGGCCGTCCCGTGGCCTGGAGCATCCGCCGCGTCAGGTCGATCAGCCGGGGCGCGCCAACCTGCCCCGGCGCGTTCATGCCGGTATAGCCCTGACAGGGCGGCGAGGCGTGGATAGCGTCGAACGATCGCAGGAAGCGCGGATCGAGCGTCAAAGCGTCGTGCTGGATGAAGGCGAACGGATAATTGCGCTGCGGCTCCAGATCGACGCCGACAACTTCGAACCCGGCGCGGTGATAGCCCATGCCAGCACCGCCTGCGTTGCAGAACAGGTCAAGAATGCGCATCAGACGCCCTCCCCCTCATTTGCGGGGCTGTCTTCTCCGGTGGCGCGGGCCTCCGATTGGGCGCGCAATACGGCGACGCAGAGGGCTAGGGCTGGGGTGGCGGATCGTCCGTAGATTTCCGGCTGGCCCTCGTCGTCACGCACGATGACCAGACGAGCATAGTGAGGCCGGTCGCTGTTGTAGTAGTAGCCGACGTCCCAGGCACCCAACGTCAGTACCCGCTCGGTCAGCCCCAGAGCGGCGTCTAGGCTGGTGGTGAAGCGATACGGGTCACGGTGGATCGTGGTCCCGCGCAAGCCATCGAGCTTCGGCGATCCGTCGCTGTATGTGCCGATGAAGTCTTCCGGCGCGATCCAACCGCCATGCTTATTGCTGGCATGACGAGGCTCTACGCGATGCCAGCCAAACAGGCGGGCAATCTCACGATCTAGCGCGGCCGATCCAGACCCAGCCCCTTCCAGCTTCTCGATCAGCGATGTGATGGTCTCAGGCATGGGTGGCCTCGCTGGATTGGGCCGCGATCCATTCGTATGTGCCGGGGATGTCCTCGTAGTTGGACAGGTCGAGGATGTTGCCGGTGGGCTTTTCCTTATCGACGAGCGCTTTCCAGAGGGCGTTGATCTGGTCGCAGAGCGGCTGAAGCTCGGTCTTTCCGAGGTTGGCCTCGGCAGTGAAGCCGTCCTCATTGGACTGATCCTCGTGCCGACCGTCGATGTGATCGGCCAAATCCTGCCAGTCGTTGAAAATCTCGTCCCAGGCGCCGCGCGGATAGCCGCGGGCGATTTTGAACGGTGCTCCGTCATCATAAGCGTCGCGACCCATTTCGATGGCGACGTCTCTGCTGGAGAACGGCCCGTTCCATACGTCGTGGCGTGTCTCGTGATACCAGTTTGCGGGCGATGTGATGGTCTGGTCAGACATCAGGCGGCTGCTCCAAATTTGGCGGTTTCATTGCCCCACACGGTCCAGCCTGGACGCGGTTCGCGGGCGAACATTTCGAGGTAGGGACCGGCGACCAGCGCCTCGATGCGGGCGTGGGTCTCGTCGGGCTTGCGGCTGTGCTCGCGCCGTGGGGCCTCGATGATCTGGCGGACGCCCTTGCCGAGCCGCTTCGGCCGGCCACGCGTGAACAGCAAGCACGTCTCCGCTTCCTTGCGGGTCCAGTAGCCCATGCCCATGCTGTGCTGCTGGCGGAACAGATCGGGCGTGTCGCCGCGCATCTTCGTCCAGATGAAGGCGTCGGTCTTGTAGGCGAAGCCCCACGCGCCGGCGAGGTCGATGGCCTCCAGAAGGTGGGCGCCGACGATCCACATGAAGAGCGCGCAGTCGGGTGCCGCGACTTCAGCGACCGGCAATGCCTTCATGTCCGTGATCGACATCGTGGCATAAGGATCGGCCGCGACCGTCGGCACAGCCGACTTGCCGTCGTAGGTCCGGAACGACCACGGCGGGTCAGCCAGGATGCAGCCGAATGGTCCAGCGGGAAGCTCGCCCATCCTCTAGCCCTCCCTGTTGGAGGAAGAGGCGCCCCGATATTCCACGTAGAGGCGGTCAGCGATCTCGAACGGATCCAGACCGCGCTCAGACCAGAACCGGGCTTCGCTCATCGAATGCTGCGTGTCGTGGCAGACGCGGTTCAGCGGCACGGCGAACCGGTCGGACGGCTTGACCTGCATCCCGGTCGGCAGCTTGCCGCGCTCCGGGCTGGCCATGCGGATGTGTGCCGCATCGCTGGGCGCCGGCGCACCGCATCCGCAGGCGCACGGCTGGCGACGAAGGAAGGCCAGATAGCCGGTGTCGCGGTCCCTGCCCCGGCTGGCCTTGCCGCCCGGCTTCCGCATGGCCGCGATCCGAAGGCGGGTCTCGCGGTTCTTCGCGCGTTTGATCTCGGCGGCCTTGCGCAGGATGATGCGCTCTTGAGCGGTGACCATCACGCGGCCTCGCTCTGCTGGGCGCCGGTGTCGTTGGCGGGCGCCATGTCGAAGTGCTCGACCGTCAGGCCGTGCTGGGCGGTCCAGGCTAGGATCAGCTCCAGCAGGTCGGAGAACTCGGACTTGGTCAGCTTCGACGATCGCAGGCCCAGCGGCAGCATCGACGTGCCGTCGAGCGTCGGCACGAAGCGGACCTCGCGGCCCAGCGCATGCATGAAGAGCGCCTTGTAGGTCTCGGCATCCATCTGGACGCCGTTGTGTTCGGGGCGCTGCTTCACGATCTGGCCCAGCAAGGACCAGAGCGCGGCGTTCTGGGCGTCCGAGCGCTTTCCGTCGCGGACCTCCATCACCATGCCGAGACCTTCGCGGCATGCCTTCTCCACCCAGGCATGGGCGCGCTCGCGGGTGAAGGCGTTCAAAGGGATGGCGAACCGGCTCACAGCACACGCTCTTCAGTGATCGCCACGCCGGGGATCATCGAGCCGCGGCGGCCGGCGCGAACATCAGCATCGACCATGCTCTGGACCAGACGGCGGAACGGGCCGTCGTCCTGGCGCCAGTAGAACTTCACCGCCTCGTTCAGGTCGATGATGGTCCCGACGTGCTTGGTGCGCAGGCCCATGGCGCGCTCGCGGCCAGTCGCATGGGCGCGGTCGTTCGCTGCAATCTTGGCGGCGCGTTGGGCGTCCTCGGCCTCGCGGATTTTCTCTTCGGCAGCCTCGCGGGCCTCCAGGTTGGCGGCGTCTGCGCTGCGGATGGCCTCGGCGGCGGCACGGGCAGCCTTTTCCGCTTCCTCGCGAGCGATGCGCTCCTTCTCGCGCTTCTCGTCGTCCAGCTTGCGCAGGTATGGCGCCAGGGTGGCCTTCAGCGCGGCGACGGCCTTGTGGACCTTGCCGGGGGTCTTGTTCGTCGCCGGGGCGAACAGCGGCGCATACTTGTCCTGCACCGCCGCCTTGGCATCGTCGAACGGCTTCACCTCGACCTTGCGCTGCTTTTCGGCGGCGTCGGCCGATTTGCGCAGGGCGTCGATCACAGCCGACACGGCGTCAGCCTGCTTCTGGGTTTCAATGGTCGCGCCGTCGGCCCAGTTGCGGGCTTCTTCCAGCCACGACTCCGCGTCCTCCGCGATCAGGTCGAACGGCGTCGCATTCGACAGGTGAATGGGCTCGGCGCTCATGCCGCATCCTCCGCTTTGGAGGCCTGCTCGGCGGCTAAGGCCTCGTCCCGGCGCTGAAGTTCCGCTGCCATGGCGTTGATCTCGGCCTGGCGCAGGCCATCGCGCTGGTCGCGGACTAGCTTGGCGTGGGCGCTGGCCAGATGCGGATACGCCATGTCAGCGATCACGACATCTTGGCCCTTGGAGTTCACGTAGAACATCAGGCAGCTTCCTTTTGATCGAAGGGGGTTTCGTCGGAGGCAGGCTTCTCAGCCGGCGCGTCGGCAAAGCGCTTCGCTTCGGTGCGCATGACCCCGATGACGTGGGCGAAATTGCCGTCGTCCAGCGCCTCGCGAAGGCCGTTCTTCTGGCCCTCCCAGAACGAGGTGAACTGGTCCTTCGTCTTGCACATGCGCAGCTGATCGGCGGCGTACTGAGCGGCGGCGCTGGGGAAGTCCGGCTCGCGCTGCTGTTGCTGTTGATGCTGTTGTCGCGGGCCAGACGACGCGTTGCCGTCATCATCCTCCGGCGCGGCGCCGGTCATCGCCAGCAGCGAATAGCGACGGCCATAGGTGATCGCCGAACCGATGCCTTGCGGATCGGTCTTGCTGGGCTTCAGGCGAAGCACGCTGGTGACCGAAGAGCCGCCCTCGTGGATCATGGTCGTGGCGACCGAGACCCATTCGCCGTCATAGCCTGGCGTTTGGATGACGCCGACGCCAGCGTTGTTCAGGGCTGGCACAACCGCCTCGACGACTTCGGACAGGTCGGCGTACTTGGTCTTGAAGGCAGGGTTGGTCGCCGCCTTCTTCACCGCCTCCATGGCCTTCTGGCCAACGATGAAGGCCTTCGCGAGCGGAGCTCGGTCGCCCTCCCAAATCAGACCATAGTCGCGCTCGACGGTCAGTGTGGTCATGGTGTCCTCGGATTGGGGCGCGCCCTCCCCGACCGGCTTGTTGGGCTCGGTCGGGGCCTTGGCTGCGGATGAAAGGGTGTCGGTCACGGCAGGCGGTCCCACAGCAGGGCCAGCGCGGCGGCGGGCGCCATGCAGGCCAGCAGGCGGGGAACCAGGGCCAGCAGCCGGAAGGGCTTGGCGTTGGCGTCGAAAGGCGTGGCCCAAGGATCGCCGGGGCGGTCTTCGCAGGCGAAACGGCGATACGTGTCTCGGGCGGCGTCGCGGGGATCGGCCGGGATGATGCGGAGGTCAGTCACGCTGCGGCTCCCATGCTCACCGGAACAGCCAGGGCCGAACCGGAAGGGTCTGTGTCAGGGGTGGTGGGGTCGCCGTCGTTGGCGGCGTTCAGGCGGCGGCTCATGGCCTCGCCCAGCCGGACGGCCTGGGTGACGGAGCGGACCTGAAGCTCAATCAGCGTCCCGAGGATTTCGCGGGTCAGCGCGTCCTCTTCAGGTTCGCAGGTCGGTCCCCAGCGTTCGCGGAAGTCTCGTATCGCCTCGATGGCAGCGTCAACGGCCGTGGGGCCTACGCTGTCCTTGAGGGCGGTGATGGCGCGGATGCGGTTCATGCCGGCGCCCCCGGTTTATAAGCGTTCCGCTCGTAGTCATTCGGCAAACGCGGCTCGTCACCGGGCTGAAGGCGCGAGGTGCCGGTAACCGTGGTGCCGGGACGCGTGATGCAGAACATCGGCGGCGTCTTGCGGCAGGACAGGATCATCGCTTCGTCGATGTCTTGCCCGTAGATGTCGATGTCGTTCTTATCGATCGACGTCATGACCTTCTCGCGAGCCGCTTCGGGGCTATCGGCGGTCACCGTTTCGTAGAGTGTCGCGCGGACTTCGATCTTGACCTCGTATTCGCCGGGCCGATCATCGCGGTAGAAGTCGTCGGGGTTCATGCTGCGATCCCCGTCGAGAACATCGCAGCCTTCGCCACGGTCAGCTCACGGCGCCATTCAGCAGCCTTGCGCTCTCCGATTTCCTTGCGGGCCAGATAGGCGGTCAGGGCATCGCCCTTGGCGACCGAGATCAGATAGTCGAGGTCGGCGTTCGCCCTGCCCTCTTCCATGGCCTGAAGGTCGTAGAGGGCGGCGCGGATAGCGCTGTCACCGACTTCATTGCGGTGCGGGCCGAAGTCGCGCAGGGCGGCGGCCGACGATCCGGAATGCAGCGCCATCTTGCGGGCGATCAGGGCGGCGTCGGTGACCGGCGCGTTCCAGACTTGATCGGCGATCTGTGCGCCTTCCGGCAGCAGGCGAAGCGCGGCTTGGTGCTTTCCGGGGCGGCGGCG
>NZ_DAMBJX010000019.1:0-49124 GCF_032067225.1 Brevundimonas vesicularis
CGAGCCCTTCTCGACCTTGCGGATGCTGGCGCCCACCGGCTTGTAATGCGGCAAGGCCCCGTTCGGCCCGGCCCCGGCGATGGTGTCGAAACTCAGGTCCTTCAACGCCCCGGTCTCCTCGCGGAATCGCTCCAGCGCCTCGACTACTTCGCGCTCGTCCGGCAAGGTCTCCTGCACCACCGTATCGACCCAGTGCAGGAACCGGCTCAGCGCCGCTCCGTCACGAATGTGCGCCTGACGGCTGCCCTCGATCTCCACCGCATTCTTGGCCGCACGGGGAATAGCGCAGGGGTCCATCGCCCGCACCACCGTCGCGCCCGCCGCTTCCAGCCGGTCGAAATACCAGGCCGAGGACAGCGACGGATCGATCATGACCTTTCGGCCCGACAGCCCGTCCAGCGCAGCCGGCAGCTGCTCGGTCGCCTCGATGCGGACATCGTCGCCCAGCCAGGCCGGCAAAGCATTCGTCACCTTGGCCGGGTCCAGGAACAGCCGCGCCTTGCCGTCCGCCGCCAGGATGGCCTGGCCGATCGGCAGGGGCGAACGGATCACGTCCCCGCCGCGCACATTGAACAGCCAGGCGATCGACATCGGCGCCGTCAGCACTACCGCGTCTGCGCCGGCGTCCGCCACTGCCTTGCCGATCCGCGCCCGCTTCGATGCGTGGCTTTCGCCGGAATGGACATCTTCGTGCGGCACGACCGGCGCCGTCGGCTGGGCCGGACGATCGGCGCCCCAGGCCAGGTCCAGCGGATTGGCGTCCACGGCGCGCAACTCGGCCCCCGCCTTCTGCGCCGCCGCCTTCAGGGCGACCAAAGCATCCGGGCTGTGCAGACGCGGATCATAACCGATCACCGCCCCCTTCGCCGCCGTCTCCAGATAGGCCGCCACGTCATTGAGGTCGCGTCGCTCGAAAAGCGCCGGATCGGTCTGGGCCTTCACCTGAACGGTGTAGCGACCGTCGGTGAACATGCTGGCCCGATCCTGAAACACCACCGCCGCCCCGGCCGAGCCGGTGAAGCCGGTCGCCCAGGCCAGACGCTCATTGGCGTCCGGCAGATATTCGTTCTGATGCTCGTCCTCATGGGGGATCAGAAACCCGTCCAATCCCTGCTCGGCCATTTCGGCGCGCAGCAGCGGCAGATGTTTGGCCCCAAAGGAAGGGTCGGTCGTCTCGTCGAAAGTCTGGCGCATGATCGATCCTCAGCCCTTGCGCAGTTGCAGGGCGCTCCAGGCGTCGTGATGGATGGTCTGCTCGACCGTGAAGCCCAGCGGCAGATAGGCCTCCAGCACCCGCTCCTCCTGCGTGCGCAGCAGGCCCGACAGGATCGCGACCCCGCCGCTCTTCAGCGCTGCCTCGATCTCGGGCGCCAGATGAACCAGCGGCGCGGCCAGGATGTTGGCGAACACCAAATCATACGGCTGATGCTGGGCGATACGCGGATCGCTGAGACCGTCGGCGAAATAGAAGTCGCACTTGGCCTCGTTGATCTCGGCGTTCTCATTGGCGATCCGGGCCGAGGGCTCGTCGATGTCAGTGCCAACAGCGATGGGCGTGCCCGTCTTGGCCGCCGCGATAGCCAGCACGCCCGTGCCGCAACCGACGTCCAGCACCTTCTCGAAGCTTTCGGTCTCCAGCAGCTTGTCGAACGCCTCCAGGCAGCCGACCGTCGTGCCATGGTGGCCCGTGCCGAAGGCGGCGCCGGCGTCGATCTTCAGCGTGACGCGGCCTTCGGGCACCTTGCCCTGATCGTGTGCGCCATAGACGAAAAACCGCCCGGCCTCGACCGGCGGCAGCCCCGACAGCGACATGGCCAGCCAGTCGGCGTCCGCCAGCTTCTCGACCAACACCGTGACCGGATAGCCCGCCAGCACCGCCTTCAGCCCCTCGACCTCGTCATCGGTCGTGGGGAAGGCGTCGATGCGCCAGACGTCATTGTCCTCGTCCTCTTCCAGGATCGAATAGGTCGCGCCTTCCAGTCGCGGATCGGCGTCTACGGCCTCTGCGGCGGCCTCTGCGGCGGCGCGCGGGCCGCGTGCGATTATCTGAAGTGCGGACTCGGACATTTTTCAAACACCGGTAATATGGCGAATCGTAGCGATCCGGTGCTGAACGCCCGTCGCCGCCGCGTTTTTATCAAACCGAGGGGTCGGGGAATACATGGCCAAGTCACCGTCTACGTCTAAACCAGCGTCGCCAAAGCCGGCGACCGCCGCTTCCAAGCCTAAAGCCGCGCCGAAGTCGAGCGCTGTGAAGACCGCCGCCGAGAAAACCGCCGCGCCCAAGGCCGCTGCTAAGCCGGCAGCTGCTGCGCCGAAGCCCACTACCTCGAAGGCTGTAGCTTCCAAGGCTGCGGCGCCCAAAACCGCCGCCCCCAAGGCCGCTGCTAAGCCGGTCGCCGCCAAGGCCGCAGCCAAGCCGAAAACCGCCCCTGCCCCCAAGGCTGCTCCGAAAGCCGCTCCCAAGGCTGCTGCACCCAAACCCGCCGCCGTCAAGACTGCAGTGAAGCCTGCGGCTCCGAAAGCGGCCGCACCGAAGGCGACGGCGGCAAAGCCTGGAGCAACCAAAACTGCCGCCCCCAAGGCCGCCGCTTCGAAACCCGCCGCCGCCCCGAAGGCCGCGCCTGTCGCCAAGCCGGCCGCAGCTGCGCCCAAGCCTGCCGAGCCCGTCGCCGCGCCCAAGCCCGCCGCTGCGCCCGCACCCGCTGCTGCGCCCGCCGCTGCGGCGCCCGCGCCGACGCCGGCTCCCGCTGCCAAGCCGGTCGAAGCCCCCAAGCCGGCGCCGGCGCCCGCCGCCAAGCCCGAGGAAAAGGGCTTCTTCGCCAAGCTGGGCGACATGATCTTCGGCAAGCGCTGATCGCACTTCCTCTCTGATCCAGCAGATCGCCGGACGGCTCGCCCGTCCGGCGATTTTCGTTTTCGGGCCGCGATTTAAGACGTGCGGCCGGCTGAGCGAAAAACCAGGAATACTTGACTTCTGCGCAGGGGCTTCTATATGCCCCCCAGCCTCGGGACAGGTCTGCGATCCGCGCCGCCCGCTCGCCCAAAGAGGGGCGGTTCCGTCGCTGCTATGCACGCAGACGCTTTCTCTCCCAAGGATTCATGACCGAATTTTCGCAACTGGGCCTTTCGCCCACGACCCTTCAGGCCGTCGCCGACACCGGCTACACGACCGCCACGCCAATTCAGGAACAGGCGATCCCCGTCGCCCTCGCCGGCCGTGACGTGCTCGGCATCGCCCAGACCGGCACCGGCAAGACCGCCGCCTTCACCCTGCCCCTGGTCGACCGCCTGTCCACCGGCCGCGCTCGGGCCCGCATGCCGCGCGCAATCGTCCTGGCGCCGACGCGCGAACTGGCCGATCAGGTCGCCGAGAGCTTCGCCAAATACGCCAAGGGCACCAAGCTCAGTTGGGTCCTGCTGATCGGCGGCGTCTCCATGGGCGACCAGGTCGCGGCGCTGAACAAGGGCGTCGACGTCCTGATCGCCACGCCCGGCCGCCTGCTGGATCTGTTCGAACGCGGCAAGATGCTGCTGACCGGCGTCGAGATCATGGTCGTCGACGAGGCCGACCGGATGCTCGACATGGGCTTCATCCCCGACATCGAGCGCATTTTCAAACTGACGCCGCCCCGTCGCCAGACCCTGTTCTTCTCGGCCACCATGCCGCCGGAGATCACGCGCCTGACGACCGCCTTCCTCAAGGATCCGACCCGGATCGAGGCCTCGCGTCCGGCGATGACCGCCGACACCATCACCCAATACATCGTCCGCATCCCGACCTCGGACCCCAAGGCCAAGCGGACCGCCCTGCGCGCCCTGGTCGGCCGTGAGGACGTGCGTAACGGCATCGTCTTCTGCAATCGCAAATCCGAAGTCGATATCATCGCCAAGTCGCTGAAGACCCACGGCTTCGACGCCGCGCCGATCCATGGCGACCTGGATCAGTCGCACCGGATGAAGACCCTGGCGGACTTCCGCTCGGGCGCACTGAAGATTCTGGTCGCCTCCGATGTCGCCGCGCGCGGCCTGGATATCCCGGACGTCAGCCACGTCTTCAACTACGACGTCTCGCACCACGCCGACGACTACGTCCACCGCATCGGCCGTACCGGCCGAGCTGGCAAGCTGGGCCAGGCTTTCATGATCGTGACCCCGGCCGACGACAAGTCGCTGGATAAGGTCCTGAAGCTGATCAAGAAGGATCCGGAAGAGCTGGTTCTGGACGGCATCGACTTCGCCGCCATCAAGGACGGCCCGCGCCGCGACGACAAACGCTCGGGCGAACGCGGTCGCAGCCGGTCTCGTACCAGCAGCGCGCCCGCCCCGTCCGCAGAGCCTGTCGACATCGCCCCCGTCACCGCCGCGCCATCGTCTGAAGAGGCCGCGGCGCCCCGCAGCCGCAGCCGCCGCAAGGCCCGCCCCGAGGCGCCGGTTGAAGTCGCGGCTCCCGTCGCCGCAATCGAAGCGCAGCCGATCGTCGAGCCTGTTGAGACCGCTCACGCCGCGCGCCCCGACCGTGCAGACCGCGAACCGCAACTGCTGCAATCCGATCGCCGCGGCGACCGCAGGGCCGACAAGAGCGATACGCAGCGCCAAGGCGTGCGTGGCTTCGGCGACGACATCCCCGCCTTCCTGCGCCGGCCCGTCGTCATTCGCGCTTGAATTCGTACACAACGGCGCGGTGAACGCCGCGCCGTTTACCCTGCATTACGGAACATCCCGTAGTGTGCGCCCCGATACAGCTCCAGAACAGGAGCTAGGGGAACAAGAATGTCGAAAAAGGTCGAGACGGCGCTAAGAGCTCCTCAAGCCTATGCTTTGGCGCGCAACGTCATCGGCGAAATGGAAAAAGCCGGCGTCTGGCCCACACCGCTGAACTTCGAGCTTTGGCTGCATTACATCAGCGACCCCGACGGCCCCCTGGCCCAGGAAATCCGCCGTCTTCTGGCGCAGTCCGCCGTCATCACTGACAAGACGTCCGAAATGCTGGCCGCCGAGTTCCTGCCTCGCGGTCGCCTGCCGGATCAGATCCGCGACGTCGGCGCCGTGCTGGACCGCGAACTGGCCAGCGTCGCCAGCGCCATCGCAATGGCGCACAAGACCCAGCACGACTATGGCGAAACCCTCGCCGACGCCTCGCAGTGCATGGAAACCGTCGATGATCCGTCGTCGCTGAAGGATCTGGTCGGCGGCTTGTCGACCGCGACCAACCGCGTGCGTCGGGAAACGGCGATCCTGGAAAAACGTCTGGAAAAGTCCAACAAGGAAGTCATCCGCCTGCGCGAAAACCTGGAACAGGTGCGCCGTGACGCCATGACCGACGCCCTGACCAATCTGGCCAACCGCAAGGCCTTCGATGAACGGCTCGAGGCTGCCTGCGCCGAGGATGACGGCGCGCCGCTCAGCCTGGCCATCTTGGACATCGACCACTTCAAACGGTTCAACGACACGTGGGGCCACCAGACCGGCGATCAGGTGCTGCGTTATGTCTCCACCGTCCTGTCCAACATCTGCGGCAAGACCCGATTCGCCGCCCGGTTCGGGGGCGAGGAGTTCGCCATCATCTTCCCCGGTGAAGGCGCCGGCGTCGTCATGGCCGCGCTTGAAAGCATTCGCAACGACGTGGCGTCACGCGCGCTGCGCCGTCGTTCGACCAATGATGACCTGGGCTCAGTCACGGTTTCTGCTGGCTTCGCCCAGCGCCAAAAAGGCGAAACCGCCGCCAGCCTGCTGGAACGCGCCGACGCCGCCCTGTACGAATCCAAACGTGCGGGCCGTAACTGCGTCACGCCTGCCTCCTCGCTCGAAAAGGCGGCTTAGGGTCTGACAAGGCCAAGCTTTCTGCCATAGTCGTCCCATGCGCAGCTTCGCCTTCAATGTCGCCTACTGGATTCTGTCGATCGGCTACGGGCTGACCGCCGCCTTCGCCGCGCTCGCTCCCGGTCGCGGCCCGGCCAGCTGGGTCATCCGTCGCTATGTGAAGCGCATGGTCCAGGCCATGTCGATCTTCGCCGGCATCAAGCTGGACGTTCGCGGCAAGGATCGACTGCCTGCGGGCGCCTTCATCATCGCCTCAAAACATCAAAGCTGGGGCGACGGCTTTGCCACTTATGACCAGTTCGACGACATCGCCTTCGTCACCGGCGATCACCTGGAAAAGTTCCCCCTGCTGGGGGGCGTCCTGAAGAAGCTGGGCGCCATCGTCGTCAACTCCTGCGGCGGCCACGAAGCCCGCAAGGCCCTGGCCATGCGCGCCGCCGAGGCCCGCGCCGAGAACCGCAAGATCCTGATCTATCCCGAGGGGCACCTCGCGCCCGTCGGCAAGAAGTTCAAATATCGTTCGGGCGTCTGGCACATGTACCGCGACTTCGACGTGCCCGTCGTGCCGCTCGCCACCAACCTCGGCCTCTTCTGGCCCGAGGAAAAGTACGAGAAGCACCCCGGCACGGCGACGCTAGAGTTCCTCGACCCGATCCCTGTCGGCCTTCCCAAGGACGAGTTCCTGGCTCGCCTCGAAGCCGTCACCGAGACCCGCACCGCCGAACTCGTCGCTCAAGCCACGGGTCAACCCGTGACGCCGGCTGTGCTGATCGACACACCGACTAAATAGAGGGCTAGCGCTTCTTTTTCGACGCCTTCTTGACCGCCACATCCAGCGACCGCCGCGCCCAGGCGACGGCTTCGTCGGGATCGTCCAGAGCCGTTTCGGGCAAGCTCCAGTAGCCCATGCTCATCATGCGGCCGTCCTTGGTCGGATAGGTGAGCTGACGCGAGCCGGCCTCGACGAAGGCCTCGCCCAGGGCCTCGTCGCCCTTCAGCCAGACCACGCCGTCGTCCAGCAGGGCGAACATGACGCCGGAGGCATAGACCCCTGCCCCGCCGAACATACGCTTGATCTCCAGCCGGCCGAGCGCGTGGAAATGCTCGCGGACCCATTCGCCGAAGTCCGCATCGTAAGCCATCTCAGTCGGCGGCGACCGGCACGATGGTCACGCTCTCGCCGCAGCCGCAGGCGTCGGTCTGGTTCGGATTGTTGAACACGAACTTGGACGCCAGACGCGTCGTCTCATAGTCGATCTCGGTGCCGATCAGGAACAGCACGGCCCGGGGCTCGATCAGGATGGTGACGCCCTTGTCCTCGACCACCTCGTCCATCGGCCCGATCTCGTCGGCATAGGCGAAGGTGTATTCCTGCCCCGCGCAACCGCCATTCTTGACGCCGATGCGCAGGCCGATGTGATCGTTCTCGGCATTGTCCAGGATCTCACGCACCCGCTCGGCGGCCGCATCCGTCAGGGTGACGGCCTTGGGGCGTGGGCGACGTGGACGGGATGTGGCTTGAAGCTCGCTCATCAGAACATGCCCATCAGAACATATTCAGGGCCAGCTTGGCCTCGTCGCTCATCTTGGAGGCGTCCCACGGCGGATCGAACACCAGATTGGCCTTGGCGCTGCGCACGCCTTCAACCTTCTCCACCGCCGTCTCGACCCAGCCCGGCATTTCGCCGGCGACCGGACACCCGGGCGCCGTCAGCGTCATGTCCACCACCACGTCGCGATCGTCGTTCACGTCCACGCGGTAGATCAGGCCCAGTTCATAGATGTCGACCGGGATTTCCGGGTCATAGACCGTCTTCAGCGCCTCGATCAGCTGATCGGTCAGGGTGTCCAACTCGGCCTGCGAAAGGGCGCTCTTCTGGGGCTCGTCCCAGGCGTCCCTGAAGGCGTCGCTGTCTTGAATCGGTTGATCTGTCATCGGCTTATACGAAGAAGTTCCGCGCCTTGATCAGCGCATCCACGAAGGCGTCGGCATCCTCCACGGTGTTATATAGGGCGAAGGAGGCGCGGGTGCTCGACGTCACCCCCATTCTTTTCGCCAGCGGCTCGGCGCAGTGCAGACCGGCCCGCACCGCGACCCCGTAACGATCCATGATCTGGGCGACGTCATGGGCGTGCGCGCCCTCGACGGCGAAGGTCAAAATCGCGCCCTTGCCTTCGGCCTGGCCCAGAATCCGAAGCCAGTTCTGACCCTGAAGTCGGTCGACGGCGTGCTGATAAAGGGCATGCTCATGCGCCTGCACGGCCGCCCGGTCGTATTGCGCCAGCCATTCCAGGGCCGCGCCCAGGCCGATGGCCTCCAGGATCGGGGGCGTCCCGGCCTCGAACCGGTGCGGCGGCCGGGCATAGGTCACGCGGTCCTGCTCGACCGTCTCGATCATCTCGCCCCCGCCCTGATAGGGCGGCAGCGCCTCCAGCGCCTCGGCCTTGCCGTACAGGGCGCCGATGCCCGTCGGGGCGAACAGCTTGTGCCCGGTCAGAACGTAGAAGTCGCAGCCGATGGCCTGCACGTCCGGCGTCGCATGAACCGCCCCCTGGCACCCGTCGATCAGCACCTGCGCCCCGGCCGCATGGGCCAGGCGGCTGATCTCGGCGACCGCATTGATCGTCCCCAGCACGTTCGACATATGGGTGACGGCGACCATTCGCGTCCTGGGCCCCAGCATGTCGGCATAGGCCGCCATGTCCAGCGACCCGTCGTCCTTGACCGGAACCCACTTGATCACCGCCCCGCGGTGTTCACGCAGCAGATGCCACGGCACGATGTTGGAGTGATGCTCCATCTCCGAGACGAGGATCTCGTCGCCCGGTTGGATCGACAGCCCAAGCCCGTTGGCCACCAGATTGATCGCCTCGGTCCCGCCCTTGGTCCAGACGACCTGTTCGGCGCTCTCGGCGTTCAGGAAACGGGCGACGATCTCGCGCGCCTTTTCGAAGGCCTCGGTCGCCTCGTTCGACAGGGTGTGCAGGCCCCGGTGGACGTTGGCGTAGCCGCCCTCCATCGTCGCCACCAGGGCGTCGATCACCGCACGCGGCTTCTGGGCCGAGGCCGCATTGTCCAGATAGACCAGAGGCTTGCCGTTCACCTGTCGCGACAGGATCGGGAACTGCGCCCGCACGGCGTAGGGATCGAAGGTGTTCACAACCGCGCCGTCAGCCATTCCCGCGCCACCTCTCTCGCGCCCTCGTGCTGGATCCGGTCGATGACCTCGATCAGGAAGGCCTGGGTCAGCAGGGCGCGGGCCTCCTCGGCCGGGATGCCGCGCTGCTGCATGTAGAACAGGGCGCTCTCGTCCAGCGTCCCCACCGTATTGCCGTGCGCGCACTGCACGTCGTCGGCATAGATGATCAGTTCCGGCTTGGCGTCGATCTCGGCCCGCTCGGAGGCGATCAGGGCGTGGTGGCCCATCCGCGCATCGGTGCCGTCGGCGCCGCGCTCGACCACGATCTTGCCCTGGAAAACGCCGCGCGCCGTATCGCGGGCCACGCCCTTGATCAGTTGCGAGGTCGCGCCGTCATGCTCGACGTGGCGCACCACGCTGGTCAGGTCAGTATGGCGCGATCCGTTCAGCAGATACAGGCCGTCGGCCTGCACATTCGCGCCCTGCGCATAGTGGGTGATGCGCGTCTCGATCCGCTGCAGCTTGGCGCCGGTCGTGACGATAGTCTGACGATAGATGCCGCCCGCCTCGACCTTCACATGGGCCTCGGCGATGGAAATGGCGTCTTCCGGCTCCTCGACCAGGACGACGCGCGTCACCTCGGCCCCGGCCGCCACGTCCAGTTCCAGCGTATTGTGCGCGACGTAGGCCGAGCCTGCGCCCTCATGCGTTTCCAGCAGCAGCAGCTTGGCACCGGCGCGCGCCGACACCCGCGCGCTGGCCGTGTGGCCCGTGCCGACGGCGTCCGACACATAGCGCAGCCGCAGCGTCCGCTCGCCCGAGGCGATGAAGTCGGTCACGCCCACGGCGCGCCCGTTGGCGAAGACGATCGCCTCACCGCCCAGATCATAAAACGGTCCCGGCGGCCCGACCTCAGCCGTGCCTGACGGCTCCGGCGCGGCGCGAAGATAGCGCTTCAGGTCGCTGTATTTCCACGCCTCCGTGCGCCTTGACGGATAGGTCTCAGCGTCGGTCAGGTTGATGGCGAAGGCCACGCTCATGCAGCTTGCGGCAGATACTTGTCGTACCCTTCCGCCTCCAGCTCCAGAGCCAGTTCCGGCCCGCCCGAGGCCACGATCCGGCCGCCGGCCAGCACATGCACCCGGTCCGGTTTGATGTAGTCGAGCAGGCGCTGATAGTGGGTAATGACCAGCATGGCGCGGTCGGGACGACGAAGCGCGTTGACCCCCTCCGACACGATGCGCAGGGCGTCGATATCCAGGCCGGAATCGGTCTCGTCCAGGATCAGCAGCGACGGCTCCAGCAGGGCCATCTGCAGGATCTCCATCCGTTTCTTCTCGCCACCGGAGAAGCCGACATTCAGCGGCCGCTTCAGCATGTCGAAGTCCATCTTCAGCGCCTTGGACGCTTCACGGACCAGCTTCAGAAAGGCCGGCGCCGCCACCTCCTCCTCGCCCCGCGCACGCTTCTGCGCATTCAGCGCCGTCCGCACGAAGGTCAGAGCCGGCACGCCGGGGATCTCGATCGGATACTGGAACGACAGGAAGACGCCCTTGGCCGCCCGCTCGGCCGGGTCCAGCGCCAGCAGGTCCTCGCCCGCCCATTCGACAGACCCTTCTGTCGCCTCATAGCCCGGCCGTCCCGACAGGGCGTAGCCCAGCGTCGACTTGCCGGCCCCGTTCGGCCCCATGATGGCGTGCACCTCGCCGGCGGGAACGTCGAGCGTCAGGCCCTTGAGGATCGGCTTTTCGCCGACAGCGACGTGGAGGTTGTTGATGTTAAGCATTGTTTCTTCTTGATTATCCAACCGAGCCTTCAAGGCTGATCGCCACCAGCTTCTGCGCCTCGACGGCGAACTCCATCGGCAGTTTCTGCATCACGTCGCGGACGAAGCCGTTGACCAGAAGGGCCACCGCCTCCTCCTGCGACAGCCCCCGCTGCTGGGCGTAGAACAGCTGGTCGTCCGACAGGCGCGTCGTCGTCGCCTCGTGCTCCAGTTGGGCCGAGCCGTTGCGCGCCTCGATATAAGGGATGGTGTGCGAGCCGCACTCCTTGCCGATCAGCAGGGAGTCGCACTGGGTGAAGTTGCGCACGCCCGTCGCCTTCGGATGCACCGAGACCAGGCCTCGATAGGTCGAGTCCGACTTGCCCGCCGACACTGCCTTGGCGATGATCCGCGACTTCGAGTTCTTGCCCAAGTGGATCATCTTGGTGCCGGTGTCGGCCTGCTGATGTCCGTTGGTGATGGCGATGGAATAGAACTCGCCCGAGCTTTCTTCGCCCTTCAGGACGCAAGACGGATACTTCCAGGTCACGGCCGAGCCGGTCTCGACCTGCGTCCACGACACCTTGGACCGATCGCCCCGGCAGTCGGCGCGCTTGGTCACGAAGTTGTAGATGCCGCCCTTGCCCTCGGCGTCGCCCGGATACCAGTTCTGGACCGTCGAATATTTCACCTCGGCGTCGTCCAACGCCACGATCTCGACCACGGCCGCGTGCAGCTGGTTCTCGTCGCGCATCGGCGCGGTGCAGCCCTCAAGGTAGGAGACGTAGGCCCCCTTGTCGGCGATGATCAGGGTCCGCTCGAACTGGCTGGTCTGGCTAGCGTTGATGCGGAAATAGGTCGACAGCTCCATCGGGCATTTGACGCCCGGCGGGATGTAGACGAATGACCCGTCCGAAAAGACCGCGCTGTTCAGCGCTGCGAAATAATTGTCCGAGACCGGCACCACCGACCCCAGATATTGCCGAACCAGATCAGGATATTCGCGCAAGGCCTCGGAAATCGGCATGAAAATCACGCCGACCTTGGCCAGTTCTTCCTTGAAGGTCGTGACCACCGACACGCTGTCGAACACGGCGTCCACGGCGACCTTGGGCGCGCCCTGCACCCCGGCCAGCACCTCCTGCTCCTTCAGCGGGATGCCCAGCTTCTTGTAGATTTCCAGGATCTCGGGATCGACCTCGTCCAGCGACTTGGGCCCCTCCTTCGCCTTGGGCGCCGCATAGTAGAACAGGTCCTGATAATCGACGGGCTCGTAACGGACCGCCGCCCAGGTCGGCTCTTCCATTGCCAGCCAGCGCTCATAGGCGGCCAGACGCCATTCCAGCATCCATTCCGGCTCGCCCTTCTTTTCGGAAATGAAGCGCACGATCTCGGCGCTCAGTCCCTTGGGCGCATATTCCGTCTCGATATCGGACGTGAAGCCGTGCTCATACTTCTCCAGCGCGGCGACGGCGTCGATGGTTTCCTTGACGGCGGCCATCAGGCGACCTCTCTCACGCGCTCGGCGGCGCGCGTCTTGTGCTTGTTGTAGGCGGCGACCCAGGCGTCGGCGAACCGCACCCAGTCGCTTTCGACCGTGCCCCAGCCGCCGGAGACGCGCACGCCCCCGGTCGCCAGCGCATTCAGGCCCATGGCGCTGATGGTCTTGGACGGCTTGACCTTGCCCGACGAGCAGGCCGAGCCGGCCGACACCATGACGCCCGTCAGGTCCAGGGTAATCAACTGCTGCGGACTGTCCCAGCCCTCGACGGCCATGAACAGGGTGTTGGGCAGCCGCGCCACGCCGCCGCCGATGATGGTCGCGCCTGCGGCCTTGACCTTCGCCTCGGCCGCATCGCGCCAGGCGACGTGCGAGGCCATCGTCTCCAGATCCCGCGCGGCGCAATCGGCCGCGACGCCGAACCCGGCGATGCCCGGCACGTTCTCGGTCCCGGCGCGCAGGCCCCGCTCCTGCCCCGCACCGTGCAGGATCCGCACGCCCGACAGGCCTGCCTTGAAGATCAGGGCGCCGACGCCCTGCGCCCCGCCCAGCTTGTGCGCCGACAGGGTCAGGGTGTCCGCGTCCAGCGCGCGCATATCGACCGCGATCTTGCCCGCCGATTGGATGGCGTCGACATGCAGCCAGCCGCCCGCCGCCCGCACCAGAGCCGCCGCCTCGGCGATCGGCTGGATGACGCCGCTTTCATTGTTCGCATGATGGATGGCGACCACGGCCCGGCCCGGGCGGCTCAGCGCCTGCGCCAGCCAGTCCAGATCGACCACCCCGTTCGCATCGACCGGCAGCACCTCGACCGGCGCCCACGCATTCGCCGCCGTCTCGGCCACGCACGGATGTTCGGTCGCGGACACGATCAGGCGCTCGCAGCCCACAGCCAGCGCACTGGCGATGCCTTGGGCATTGGCTTCGGTGCCGCCCGAGTTGAAAACCACCGCCGTCGGATCGGCCCCGACCAGGTCCGCGACCTGCGCCCGCGCGTTCTCGACCCGCGCCCGCGCCCGCCGGCCAGCCGCATGGACCGCCGACGGATTGCCGTTGTCGGCCAGGGCCCTGGCCATGATCTTCAGCACCTCCGGCCGCACCAGGCCCGAGGCGTTATAGTCCAGATAGACGCCGGTCATGCCGCCACCCCGACGGCAGAAGGCTCGACATTGCGCCGACGCTGTCCCGTGCGGTTCATCACCACATCCTCCAGCGAGACGCCCGCCAGATAGCGATGGATTTCGTCGCCCAGGTCTTCCCAAAGATTGTGGGTGATGCAGCGTTCGCCGGCCAGCATGCAGCCCTTGGGCGAGCCATGCGCCACGCACCGCGTCGCCCGGATCGGCTCATCCACGGCCAGCACGATCTCGGCGACCACCGTCTCGTGCGCCGCCTTGGCCAGACGGTATCCGCCGCCTGGTCCGCGCACGCTCTTGACCAGTTCGCTCTTCCTCAGACGAGCGAACAGTTGCTCCAGATAGCTCAGCGAAATCTCCTGGCGCGCGGCGATCTCGGCCAGCGAAACCGCCCGGATTTCACCGCTCTCGCCGCGTCCGTTCTTCGCCAGATCGGCCATCGCCATCACGGCGTATCGTCCCTTGGTCGACAGACGCATTTCGCACCTTCAAAAATTGCGCGCTTTTCGGGGCTCCTGTGCTAGAACCCGCGCCTTCGCAAAGGCGGCGCGCTTGCGGAGGGACTTAGAAAGTCCCACCTCTGCGGTCAAGTATTACGCACTCGCGAAATGACAGTTGAACGGATTCCAGAGCCCCTATGCCTGAAGTCATCCTGCCCGGCGCCTCCGGTCGCATCGAAGGCCGCTATTCCCCGGGCAAGCGCCCGAACGCCCCGATCGCGCTGATCCTGCACCCGCACCCCAAGGCGGGCGGACATATGAACAACCCGGTCGCGGTCACCCTGCACCAGTTGTTCCAGCAGCGCGGCTTTGCGACCTTGCGATACAACTCGCGCGGCGTCGGCAAGTCGCAGGGCGAGTTCGATTCGGGCATCGGCGAGCTGGCCGATGCGGCCACCGCCCTCGACTGGCTTCAGGCCAACAACCCTGGTGCCAGCCAGACCTGGGTCGCCGGCTATCAGTTCGGCGCCTACATCGGGATGCAGCTTCTGATGCGTCGCCCCGAGACGGACGGCTTCATCTCGGTCTCGCCGCCGTCGAACATGTATGACTTCAGCTTCCTGGCGCCCTGCCCGGCGTCCGGCCTGTTCCTGCACGGCACGGCCGACACCATCGTCCCGCCGGTCGAGGTCGAGCGCGTGGTCAACAAGCTGCGCACCCAAAAGGGCATCATCATCGACTACGAACTGGAAGAGGGCGCCAGCCACTTCTGGCAAGACCACATGAGCGCGGTCGAAACCCGCGTCGGCGCCTATCTGGACAAGCGTCTGGAAGAAAAGCCGGCCTGATATTCAGCTTGGCGTCACGGCTGGATTAAGGCGCGGGCGGCATGATCGGGCGACACATCGCTGCGAGATCCGCCATGCGTCCGCCCCTTCTGCTCGCCTTGATCGCCTCTCTGGCCTTGCCCACGGCCGTTGCGGCTCAGCCGACTCCCGCACCAGAGCGCGATTTCTGCGCCGATCGCCCCGGCAAGGGCACTCCGACCTGCATCCTCGACAAGGGCCGCTGGCAGGTCGAACTCGGCCTGATCGACGGCGCGCGCCAGACGGACGGCACGACACGGACCGACACCTGGGACGCCGGTGACCTGTTCGTGCGCTATGGCCTGACCGGCCTGACTGAGCTTCAAGTCGGACTCACGACCTGGAACCACGAACGCATTCTCGACCGCGCGACCGGCGATCGTGATGTGAACGAAGGCGTCGGCGATCTCAGTCTCGGCCTGCGCCATTCTCTGAAAAACCCGGATGGCTCGGGCCTGTCCGTCGCGATTTCCGGCTTCATCACCGCGCCGACCGGTGCGCGCGGCATTCGCGCCGACGGTTTCGAGGGCGGCGTCATCCTGCCGGTCTCCATCCCGCTGAACGACGACTGGAGCCTGGCTTTGTCACCCGAAGTCGATTGGGTCTCGGACGCGGACGGGGACGGCCGCCACGCCGCCTACACGATGGTCGCCGGCGTCGGCCGCGGCTTCGGCCAATGGGACCTGGGCGCCGAGGTCTGGATCAGCCGCGACGATGATCCCGTCGCGCCGACCACGCCGTCCACCTTCGACCTGACCGCCGTCTGGTCGCCCCCGTCCCTGCGCGACGCCCAGTTGGACTTCGGCCTTAACTTCGGCCTGAACGACGACAGCCCGGACGTGGAGTTCGGTGTCGGTCTCGCACGGCGGTTCTAACGCGCCGTTGCGGATCAGACCTGTCGCTGCGACAAATGGGCATGGCAGATGCGACCGACATCCCCGGCGGCGTGGTTCATGACTTGCCGGACGACCTGCGCGCGTCGTTGGTCGCCGCGCCGGACGCCTTGGCGACCTGGCGCGACATCACGCCCCTGGCCCGCAACGAATGGATCTGCTGGATCGAGACCGCCAAGAAGTCGGAAACCTGGCGCAAACGGCTGTATTGGGGCCGGGCGAGCTTGACCGACGGCAAGCGCCGCCCCTGCTGCTGGCCCGGCTGCCCTCACCGTTAAGCGATCACGCCGGTTCGACCACCGCCTCTTTCGCCGGCTCGGTGCGGATCATGTAGTCGAAGGCCGACAGACCCGCCTTAGAGCCTTCGCCCATGGCGATGACGATCTGCTTGTAGGGCACGGTCGTCGCGTCGCCCGCCGCAAAGATGCCCGGCTGCGAGGTCTCGCCGCGGTGATCCACCTCGATCTCGCCGCGCGGGGTCAGGCCCACCGCGCCGTGCAGCCATTCGGTGTTCGGGACCAGACCGATCTGCACAAAGATGCCTTCCAGATCGACGTCGTGATGGGCGTCGGAGTTGCGGTCCTTGTAGGACAGGCCCGTCACCTTTTCGCCGTCGCCATGCACCTGGGTCGTCAGGGCCGAGGTCACGATCCGCACGTTCGGCAGGGTCGCCAGCTTGCGTTGCAGCACAGCATCGGCCCGCAGCTCGCTGTCGTATTCGATTAGCGTCACATGGGCCACGATGCCCGCCAGGTCGATCGCCGCCTCGACGCCTGAGTTGCCGCCGCCGATCACCGCCACCCGCTTGCCCTTGAACAGCGGCCCGTCGCAGTGCGGGCAATAGGCCACGCCCTTGTTCTTGTACTGCTCCTCGCCCGGCACGTTCATCTGGCGCCAGCGCGCGCCCGTCGACAGGATGACGGTCCGCGATTTCAGCGATGCGCCGTTCTCCAGCACCACCTCGTGCAGGCCGCCCGCAACCTTGGCCGGGATCAGCTTGGCCGCCTTCTGCAGGTTCATCAGGTCCACTTCATACTCGCGGACGTGTTGTTCCAGATGGGCCGCCAGCTTGGGGCCCTCGGTGTAGGGGACTGAGACGAAGTTCTCGATCGCCATCGTATCCAGCACCTGTCCGCCGAAGCGTTCGGCGACGACGCCCGTACGAATGCCCTTGCGCGCCGTATAGATGGCGGCCGCCGCCCCGGCCGGCCCGCCGCCGACCACCAGAACCTCGAACGGATCCTTGGACTTCAGCCGCTCGGCCGCGCGGGCTTCGGCGCCGGAATCCATCTTGGCGACGATCTGCTCCAGCTCCATCCGGCCCTGACCAAACAGTTCGCCGTTCAAGAAGACCGTCGGCACGGCCATGATTTTGCGTTCCTCGACCTCGTCCTTGAACAGGCCGCCCTCGATGGCGACGTGTTTGATGCGCGGGTTCAGCACGCTCATCAGGTTCAGCGCCTGCACCACGTCCGGGCAGTTCTGGCACGACAGCGAGAAGTAGGTCTCGAACACATAGTCGCCGTCCAGGTCCCTGACCTGCTGGATCACCTCCTGCGCCGCCTTGGACGGATGGCCGCCGACGTGCAGCAGGGCCAGCACCAGCGAGGTGAACTCGTGGCCCAGCGGAATGCCCGCGAACCGCACGCCGATGTCCGTGCCCTTGCGACGGATCAGGAAGCTGGGCTGGCGCTCGTCATCATAGTCGCGGCCCATCTCCACCTTGCCGTGCGAGACCGACACGATCTCCTCCAACAGGGTCTTCAGCTCGATCGACTTGGGCCCCGCGCCCAGCGAGGCGACCAGTTCGACGGGATGGACGATGTTCTTGAGGTAGGCTTCGAGCTGGGATTTCAGATTGGCGTCTAGCATCGGATGCTCCTCAAATTTCAGGGTAACGCGCCGCCTTCGACCCGATCCCGGCGAGGCCTGCGCGATAAGGTCCGCGTCCCGCATTTGGGAGGCGGCCGGGTGGGTCCGACCCGAAGGCCGGACCCGATAGGCGTAGTCAGTCTTAGATCTTGCCGACGAGGTCGAGCGACGGGGCCAAGGTGGCTTCGCCTTCTTCCCACTTGGCCGGGCAGACTTCACCGGGGTGCGAACGCACATACTGGGCGGCCTTGACCTTGCGCAGCAGTTCGGCGGCGTTGCGGCCGATGCCTTCCGACGTCGTCTCGGTGAACTGGATTACGCCGTCCGGATCGACCAGGAAGGTCGCGCGGTCGGCCAGGCCCACGCCCGGTCGCATGGCGTCGAAGTTGTTGGTCACCAGGCCCGACGGATCGCCCAGCATCGTGTATTCGATCTTGCCGATCGCCGGCGACGAGTCGTGCCAGGCCTTATGCGAGAAATGGGTGTCGGTCGACACCGAATAGATCTCGACGCCCAGCTTCTGGAACTCGGCATAGTGGTCGGCCAGGTCTTCCAGCTCGGTCGGGCACACGAAGGTGAAGTCGGCCGGATAGAAGAAGAAGATCGCCCACTTACCCGCGACGTCGGCGTCCGTGACCGTCAGGAATTTGCCGCCCTTATAGGCTTCGGCCGTAAAGGGTTTGATGGTCGTGTTGATGAGGGCCATGCGCAAAATCCAATGCAAGGTGGTTGGGAGGCGCTCTCCCTACCGCACCGCACCAAATAAGCCCAATCACTTATTTGCAGATGCGCAATAGATTTTGGTTATGGTTTTCAGTAGAGCAGGAACGGCCGTCGCGCCTCTTCCCAAGCCGCTTCGTCTGGCTGCGCCGCCACATCCAAATCGCCCGGCGTCGCGCCGGCGTCGTCCACCCATTCCCGCAGGCCCGGTCCGCCGTTGATCACGTCGATGGGCAGTTTGCCGAACGCATACTCGTACGGAAAATCCCGCCACAGATCGTAGTCGGGATACAGGCGACGGATCGCCTTGAAGCCCAGGGCCTGAACCCGCCACGGCTTGAAGGCGGCATGGTCGTAGCCGGGGTGATCGACGTGGATCTGCACCCCGCTGCACAGCTTTCCGACGTGCTTATGGAAGGTCGGCTCGAACCACATGTCGCGCAAGATGCAGCCGCCCAGCCAGTCCGGCGCCAAGGCTTGCATTTCCGCGATCACCGCCCGCGCATCGAGGTCCGGCGCCCCGAACAGCTCCAGCGGGCGTGTCGTCCCCCGCCCTTCCGACAGGGTCGCGCCTTCCAGCATCACCGTGCCCGCATAGGCGCGCGCCATCGACAGGTTCGGCGCATTCGGGCTGGGATTGACCCATGACCGGTCCAGCAGCGGCCAGCCGAAGCCCGGCCCCGCCTCGGGCGCCCAGCCCTGCATCTCCACCACCCGGTAATCCACATCCAGCTTGAACTGGTCGATGAACCACAGGCCCAATTCGCCCATCGTCATGCCGTGGCGCATCGGCATCGGCCCGGCCCCGACGAAACTTTCCCAGCCGGGCTTCAGCGTCATCCCCTCGACCGGCCGTCCCGCCGGATTGGGCCGGTCCAGCACCCAGACCGACTTGCCGTGTTTCGCCGCCGCCTCCAGCACGTACAGAAGCGTCGTCACATAGGTGTAGATGCGGCAGCCCAGGTCCTGCAGATCGACCAGTAGCACGTCGAACTCGGCCATCCATTCATCGCGCGGGCGCCGCACCTCGCCATACAGGCTGAAGACGGGAAAGCCGTGCACCGGATCACGATAATCCGGGCTTTCCATCATATTGTCCTGCAGATCGCCCTTCATCCCGTGCTGCGGGCCAAAGGCGGCGGTCAGCCGGATTTCGGGACAGGCGGCCAGCGCGTCCACCGCATGGGTCAGATCCTTCATCACCGACGCCGGATGCGCCAGCAAGGCCACGCGTCGCCCCTTCAGCTGCGCCCTCAGGGCGTCGTCGGACAAAAGGCGGTCGAGGCCGAAGTTCATGTCAGGTCCAGCGCGAACGAGTCGGGATGATGAAAGTCCGGCTTATCCGAAGGATGCGCCAGCGCCCAATAGCCGATCGCCCCGTCCACGCCCCGGATCACCGCCGCCAACCCAGACGCCCCGACCGCATCCTCCGGCAAGGTCACGTCCGCCGTCAGCACGAACTGTCCAGGCGCCGACCGCGTCACGATGAACGGCGCGGGCATCTCCAGCTCCCGCATCCCCTCGCGATAGCCGTCGAACCGATAGGCCGCCCACGCCCCCGACGGCGATAGATTGTATTCGACATAGCCGCCCGCCTCGGTGCGAACGAACGCCTCGAAACAGGTCGCCTGCCACAGCCCATCCGTCCGCACCCGCGCCGCCGCCTCCGGCCGCCACACCCGCTCCACCGGTCCGGCCAGCACATACTCCAGGCTCAGCACCCGCCCGGCTCGCCGCGCCTCGACCTCCAGCGTCAGCCCCGCCGGGCTGGATGTCGGGTGCGGGATCAAAGGCAGGCGCATAGAGCCTTCGTATCGAAGCAACGCGCACGGTCAACGCTCATGCATCGCCGTGACGCTCACCGCGCGTTGCGATAGTATCGGTTCTGGAAACGGAGAACCTCATGCCCGACAATCCCATGAAGGGTCCGGCGTCATACTTCCCCTCAATCGAGAAGACCTACGGCCATCCTATTTCCCATTGGCAGCAGATTGTGCGCGACGGCTATCCCGCCCGGCACATGGAGTTGGTTTCCATTCTCAAGGACGCGCACGGCATGGGCCACGGCCACGCCAACGCCGTGGTCGCCTACACGTTGGCGCAGGACGGATTGAAGTAGCGGCCACGCTCGAAAGTCACGCTAACCATAGTATTTCCGCCAGATATATTCCAAAAAAAAACAACGTGTTGAGATGAAGCAGCAGCGCTCACCCTGTCCCTCTGCAAAATGGTCGTACAATGGGCGCGCCATGCCCAAAGCCGCTCCGCCTGAACTCCACCGTCTTGCATTTTGCACGCGTTTTCGCGTTGCCGTGCAATTTCGCGCCGACCGCGATTAGACGAATTAGACACTTTAGACGGTGTTTTTCATCCGCACCGTCTGAACAGCCGACGCCGCCTCGACTAGGGGAAGACGACCCTCGTCATCCCTGCTAACCCAGCCTCACCATGACCGAACACGCCTTCAAATCCGACTTCCTCCGCACCATGCAGGCGCGAGGCTATATCCATCAGATCACCCATCCGGCCGAACTGGATGCGGCGGCCACCGCCGGCGTGGTCACCGGCTATATCGGCTTTGACGCCACCGCCCCTTCGTTGCACGTCGGACACCTGATCCAGATCATGCTGCTGCGTCGCCTGCAGCAGGCTGGACACAAGCCCATCGTCCTGATGGGCGGCGGCACCACCAAGGTGGGCGACCCCAGCTTCAAGGATACGCAGCGTCCCCTTCTGACCGAAGAGCGGATCGCCGAGAACATCGCCGGCATCAAAGGCGTGTTTGAAAAGTTCCTGACCTTCGGCGACGGCCCGTCGGACGCCATCATGGTCGACAACGACGAATGGCTGTCCAAGCTGGGCTACCTGGAATTTCTGCGCGACTACGGAACGCATTTCACCGTCAACCGGATGCTCAGCTTCGATTCCGTCAAGCTGCGCCTGGAACGCGAGCAGCCGCTGACCTTCCTCGAGTTCAACTACATGCTGATGCAGGCCACCGACTTCCTGGAGCTGAATCGCCGCTACGGCTGCACGCTGCAGATGGGCGGTTCGGATCAGTGGGGCAACATCATCAACGGCGTCGAACTGACCCGCAAGGTGGATCAGAAGGCCGCTTTCGGCCTGACCACGCCGTTGCTGTCCACGGCCTCGGGCCAGAAGATGGGCAAGACCGTGGGCGGCGCCGTCTGGCTGAATGCCGACGCCCTGTCGCCCTATGACTACTGGCAATATTGGCGCAACACGGAGGATGGAGACGTGGGCCGCTTCATGCGCCTGTTCACGGACCTGACGGACGTCGAAATCGCCAGCTACGAGTCGCTGGAAGGCGCGGCCATCAACGACGCCAAAAAGGCCCTCGCCGACGCCGCAACGACCATGCTGCACGGCGCAGAGGCCGCCGCAACCGCCCGCGCCGCCGCCGAGAGCGCTTTCGAAAAAGGCCAGTTGTCCGCCGACCTGCCCGTCATCGAGTTGCCGAAGGATGAATGGGAGCAGGCCCGTTCCACTCGCGCCTTGGTCAAGGCGGCAGGCTTCGCCAAGTCCCTAAGTGAAGCCTCTCGCCACATGGCCGGAAACGCCGTGCGTGTTAATGATGAGCTGATAACTGAAGATCGCTTACACGACTATGATGAGCTTCTGCCTGAGTTCGGAGCCTTCAAGGTTCAGTTCGGAAAGAAGAAAATCGTTCTCGTGAAACCCGTCTAGGATAGCTTTCACTTCCGCTCATCCCCGCGAAAGCGGGGACCCAGATAGGTGTCAAAGCTTGGCCTTCTTCACCTACATCGTCGCAAGCCGCCGAAATGGAACGCTTTATACGGGTTCGACCGATGACCTGATGCAGCGTGTCGCGCAGCACAGAAACAAGACCTTCGCCGGCTTTACCGCCAAGTATGGCGTCGATGTGCTGGTCTGGTTCGAGGTTCACGAAACGCGTGAGGCCGCATTCCGCCGGGAAAGGCAGATCAAGAAATGGAATCGAGACTGGAAGCTTCAGATGATCGAAAAGGAAAATCCGAACTGGCTCGATCTGTATGATGACTTTCGCCTTGGCGGCCTGAAGGACGCCAAGGACTGGGTCCCCGCCTTCGCGGGGATGAGCGGAGTGTGTGAGACACCCAATGATCAATGAAGGTCAGCCCGCGCCCGCCCTCGACCTGCCCACGGACGGCGGCGGCCGCGTCACCCTCGCCGCCCTGCAGGGCAAGCCTGCCGTCGTCTATTTTTACCCCAAGGACGACACGACCGGCTGCACGCGTGAGGCGCAGGACTTCACCGTCCTGGCGCCCGACTTCGCCGCGCTGGGCGTTCCGGTCATCGGCGTGTCCAGGGACACGGTGAAGAAGCACGACAGGTTCAAGGCCAAATACGATCTCGCCGTCACCCTGGCCTCCGACGAGGACGGCGCCGCCTGCGAGGCCTGGGGCGTCTGGGTGCAGAAGAAGCTCTACGGCCGCGAATATATGGGCATCGAGCGGGCCACCTTCCTGATCGACGCCGAGGGCCGCGTCGCCAAGGCCTGGCGCAATGTGAAGGTCGCCGACCACGCCGCCGCCGTGTTGGAGGCCGCCAGGGCCCTGTGATCGGCGAGCATCGTTCGGAAGCGATGCTTGACCTTGGCCCCTCCTCCACGGCCTAGTGGGCGTCGGGGCTAATAGGGGCTTGGCCGGCCTTGGCTGGCAGATGCGGAGCGCACCATGTTCACCAAGAGCAAATCCTACGACAGCGGATCGAACGGCCTGGGCATTCCCCCGGCGCCCGAACCGACCACGCCCACGCCGACGGCCGCGAGCACGCCGTCCCTGCCGGCAACGACGCCTGCGCCGCGCGCGCCCGAACCGGCCCGTCCGGCAGCCCGGTCCAGCAATCTGTCGACCCTGTCGGCCGGCGTGAAATACGAAGGCAACATCTCCGGCGCCGGCGAGCTTCAGGTCGACGGTTCGCTGAAGGGCGACGTCCGCGTCTCGCGCGTCGTGATCGGCGAAGGCGGCTCGGTCGAGGGGACGGTTCATGCCGACGTGCTTGACGTGCGCGGCCGCGTCTCGGGCGCCATCGTCGCGAAGCAGGTCAAGCTTCACGCCACCGCCCGCGTCGAGGGCGACATCACGCAAGAGCAACTCGCCATCGACCAGGGCGCCTGGTTCCAAGGCCGCTGCAACCAGGCCAAGCGCGACACCCCCGGCGCCGCCATGCTGGAAGCTCCCTCGCCGAAGGCCGACAAGGCGGACAAGACCGCCGCCTGACTGCGTCTAAAGCGAACGGGCTCACGCAGGCCGCAAGGCCGGTAGCCTAAACAAAAGAGGGCGGCTCCAAAGAGCCGCCCTTTTCCGTCAGTCCACGCTCGATCCGCGGGTCTCGCCGACCCGCTGGGCCAGGGCCGCGCCCATGAAGGCGTCCAGGTCGCCGTCCAGCACGCCTTGGGTGTCCGAGGTCTCAACCTCGGTCCGCAGGTCCTTCACCATCTGATAGGGCTGCAGGACATAGGAGCGGATCTGGTGGCCCCACCCGATGTCGGTCTTGGCGTCGGCCAGCGCCTGAGCCGCCGCCTCACGCTTCTGCAGTTCCAGCTCGTACAGGCGCGCGCGCAGCATCTTCCAGGCCATCTCGCGGTTCTGGTGCTGCGACCGGCCGGCCTGGCAGGCCACGACGGTGTTGGTCGGGGTGTGGGTCAGGCGCACAGCCGAGTCGGTCTTGTTGATGTGCTGACCGCCCGCGCCCGAGGCGCGGTAGGTGTCGGTGCGCACGTCCGAGGGGTTGATGTCGATCTCGATCGCATCGTCCACGACCGGCGACACCCCGATGGAGGCGAAGCTGGTGTGGCGCTTGGCCGCCGCGTCATAGGGGCTGATGCGGACCAGGCGGTGCACGCCCGACTCCGACTTCAGCCAGCCATAGGCGTTGGGGCCTTCAATCAGGATGGTGGCCGACTTGACCCCCGCCTGTTCGCCCTCTTCGTGCGCCTCGATCGTGACCTCATAGCCGTGCGCCTTGGCCCAGCGGGAGTACATGCGCAGCAGCATGCCGGCCCAGTCGTTCGATTCGGTGCCGCCGGCGCCGGAGTTCACTTCCAGATAGGCGTCGTTACCGTCAGCCTCGCCGGACAGCAGGGCTTCCAGCTCGGCGCGGGCGGCGCGCTCCTTGATGCCGCGCAGCGACGCGCGGGCGTCTTCCAGCGCGCCCTCGTCGCCTTCCTCGTCTGCCATCTCGGCCAGCATCACCCCGTCCTCGAGGTCCTGCTCCATCGCCTTGACAGTGTTGATCTTGCCTTCCAGCTGCGAGCGTTCGCGGCTGACCGCTTGGGCCTCGTCGGGCTTGTCCCACAGTGTCGGATCTTCGACCCGCGCATTCAGCTCATCGAGCTTTCTTAGAGCGACATCCCAGTCAAAGACGCCTCCTGAGCAGAGCGACGCTCTGCTCGATGTCGGCCTTCATGGCCTCGACATCCGGTCTCATCGCAATCTCCGCGACACAACGCCCTCAAGCAGCGCGGCCCGCAGGCAGCGCGATAGGGCAGGATTAATGGAAAACGGCGCGCCACGAGGACGCGCCGTTCGAAAGGCCTACCTAGAGCCTCAGTACAATCCGCTCAAGTCCTCGGCCGGCGCCTTCTTCGGCGGCGGCGGCGCAGTGGGCGCGGGCGACGAGGCAGGTGCGCCGTTGGCGGCTTCCTGCTCGCGGCGGATCACCTCATAGTAGTTCTGCGGTCCAACGGGCTGAGCCGGGCCGGTCGGGCGCGGCGGCGGAGCCTGGCGTTCGGTGCCGGGACGGAAGGCCTCCTCGATGCCGTTGACGGTGCGGAAGATGGCGTTCTTGGGCCGCACGAACGGGCGAGCCGGCCTTTCTTTTAGCGCCGTCTGCATGAACTCCGTGAAGACCGGCACGGCGGCAGACGCCCCGGCCTCGCCAGAACCCAGCGAACGGTTGTCGTCAAAGCCGATGAAGACGCCGACCACGATGTCGGTGGTGAAGCCCACGAACCAGGCCGAGCGATATTCGTTCGTCGTGCCCGTCTTGCCCGCGACCCAGGGCCCCAGGCCGCGCGCGCTGGCCGCGGTGCCCCGCTGAACGACGCCTTCCAGCATGGAGCTCATTTGGTAGGCGGTGATGGGGTCGATGACCTGCGTTCCGCGCTGCTGCAGGCGCGGCGACTCCTGGCCCGAGAAGCCCCGTCCGCATTCGCGGCAGCTGCGGTTGTCGGCGCGGAAGATGGTCTCGCCGTCGCGGTCCTGCACATAGTCGATCAGATAGGGCGTCACCCGCCGCCCGCCGTTGGCGAAGGCGGAATAGGCGGCCGTGATCTCAAGCGGCGTGACCTCGCCAGCGCCCAGCGACACCGACAGGTTCGGCGTCATGCCCGGCAGACCCATCTTGGCCGACTGATCAACGATCTTCTTCATACCGACCGACTGGGCCAACCGCACCGTCATGACGTTGCGCGACAGCTCCAGCCCGCGACGCAGCGTCTGAGGGCCATAGTACTGACGGCTATAGTTCTCGGGCGTCCAGCGCGTGCCGTTGGGACCGCCGGCGAAGCTGATCGGCGCATCCAGCACAATCGAGGCGGGGGTGAAGTCACCCTCCAGCGCCGTCGCATAGACGAAGGGTTTGAAGGCCGAGCCCGGTTGGCGCCGGGCCTGGGTCGCCCGGTTGAAGCTGGACAGCGCGTAGGAGTAGCCGCCGACCATCGCCAGCACGCGGCCGGACTGCGGCTCGATGGCAACCAGCGCCCCGTTGACCCGCGGCACCTGCTTCAGGGCGAACTGGCCGCCCTGCGGCTCCACGAAGATCAGTTCGCCGCGCTTCAGCTGACGATTGGCGTTAGCCCAGGCGGCGTCCGACGCCAGCAGCATACCGGACTTGTCGTCGCGGGCGGTGCGGATGCGAACCGTGTTGCCGCTGACGCTTTCGATGGCGGCCGCCTGCCAGCTGCGGCGCTCGGGCGGCGCCTGTTCCTTCAGCGCGACCGCCTGCCAGCCGTCGGCGAAGTCGGTCGTGCCCCACCCGCCGCGCCAGCCGTGACGTCGGTCGTAGTTTTCGAGCCCCTGCATCAGGGCCCGACGCGCCGCCGTCTGCAGCGTCGGGTCCAGGGTCGTGCGCATATAGAAGCCGCCCGCGCGCAGCTGCTCGCCGAACTGGGGGTTGGCGGCGGCCTGGCGGCGCGCCTCCTCGACGAAGAAGTCGGCGTCCTTGTAATCCGACCGTTGCGGCGCATCGCGCGTCACCAGAGGCTTGGCGCGCGCCTCGACCAGTTGCTCAGGCGTCAGCCAGCCGCTCTGCTCCATCTCACCCAGCACCCAGTCACGACGGCCCTTGGCCGCCCCGGGGTGACGCTTGGGGTGATAGTTGTTCGGCCCCTTGGGCAGGGACGCCAGGAAGGCGGCTTCGTCGGGCGTCAGCTGCGCCAGCGACTTGCCGAAATAGTTGTAGGCCGCCGAAGCGATGCCGAACGAACGATAGCCAAGGAAGATTTCGTTCAGATAAAGCTCGAGAATCTGTTCCTTGGACAGGGTCGCCTCCAGGCGATTGGCCAGTATGGCTTCCTTCAGCTTGCGGTTCAGGCTGGATTCGTTGGTCAGCAGGACGTTCTTGGCCACCTGCTGGGTGATGGTCGAGCCGCCTTCCAGCCGGCGTCCCGACGCCAGATTGAAGACGTTCTTCAGCGACGCGCGGCCGATGCCGCCCACGTCGATGCCGCCATGCTGGAAGAAGTTGCGATCTTCGGCCGCCAGGAAAGCGTGGATCACCGGCTGGGGAATCTGGTCGTAGGAAACATAGATTCGGCGCTCGTCCGAAAACTCGCCGATCAGGGTGCCGTCGCCGGCATAGACGCGCGTCGCGGTCGGCGGGCGATAGTCCGCCAGCTCTGACGCATCGGGCAGGTCGTGGAACAGCCACGCCGCATAGACGGCGACGACCAACCCCGCCAGGGCGATGCCGCCCAGCAGAACCATGCCCGCCCACACGAACCAGCGTTCGGCAATCTTCACTGCGTACTCCGACGACGCGCCCCAGCAGGTGCTTTAGCCCGCGTCGCCCGCCGATGGCTAGACCTTGATCGGCTGGGGAGGAATCGCTCCGCGATTCCGCTGAAGCCGTGAATCAAGGTCTCGCTTGAACCCGGAGCCTGATTCACCGCTACGTCGAAGCGCGAAGCGCTTCAACTCAAGCGGATCAGGCTCTAGCCGCGATGCAACGCCCCCTTCCCGTCCGCCGTTAAGCTCCCATCTCAAGCATCCCAACCCAAGGAGCCTGCCATGGAAGTTCTGTATCGCGCCCAATCGACGGCATCGGGCGGAGGCCGCGAAGACGGCCGTTCGGCCACCGACGACGGCAAGATCGACGTCAAACTGTCCACCCCAACCGAGATGGGCGGCAAGGGCGGCGACGGCACCAATCCCGAGCAGTTGTTTGCCACCGGATACGCCGCCTGCTACCTCGGAGCGCTGCGTCTGGTCAGCGGCAAGGCCGGCACGCCCGTCAGCCCCGACACCAAGGTCACCGCCGGTGTCGGCTTCGGCAAGAACACCAAGGGTGAAGGCTTCAACCTCGACGTGGACCTGACCGTCACCGACCACGGTCTGGACCAGGCCGTCATCGACGACCTGATCGAAAAGGCGCACCAGGTCTGTCCCTACTCCAACGCCACCCGCAACAACGTCGATGTTCGCCTGAGCGCGAAATAACCGACGCCAAGGGCCGCGCGCGTGTTGAGCCGCGCGCGCGGCGCCTCTAGATGAGGTCCATGACCTCCCCGCTCGACGCCTCCCCCGATCCCCTGCTGACGCTCGAACCGCATCGCCGCGTGACCCTGCGCGAAGCCTTCGGCGTGGACAGCGACATGACCGTGCCCGCCTTCGACGAGCGCGACAGCCATGTGCCCGAGATCGACGAAGCCTATCGCTTCGATCCCCAGACGACGATCGCCATCTGCGCCGGCTTCGCCTTCGACCGCCGCGTGATGGTTCAGGGCTATCACGGCACCGGCAAATCGACCCACATCGAACAGGTCGCCGCCCGCCTGAACTGGCCGCTGGTTCGCGTGAACCTGGACAGCCACGTCAGCCGGATCGACCTGATCGGCAAGGACGCCATCGTCCTGAAGGACGGCAAGCAGATCACCGAGTTCCGCGAGGGCATCCTGCCCTGGTCGCTGCAACGCCCCATCGCCCTGGTCTTCGACGAATACGACGCCGGCCGGCCCGACGTGATGTTCGTGATCCAGCGCGTGCTAGAGGCCCAAGGTCGCCTGACCCTGCTGGACCAGAACCGCGTCATCCGCCCGAACCGCTATTTCCGCCTGTTCGCCACGACCAACACCATCGGCCTGGGCGACACCACGGGCCTGTATCACGGCGCCCAGCAAATCAATCAGGCCCAGTTGGACCGCTGGAACATCGTCACGACGCTGAACTACCTGGATCACGACGTCGAGGCCGAGATCGTCGCCGCCAAGGTGCCCGAGTGGAAGGACGCCGAGGGCCGCCGCCGCATCGCCGCCATGGTCCGCGTCGCCGACATGACCCGCAACGCCTTCATGAACGGCGACATCTCGACCGTCATGTCCCCCCGCACCGTCATCACCTGGGCCCAGAACGCCCAGATCTTCAACGACGACCTGGGCCTCAGCTTCCGCCTGACCTTCCTGAACAAGTGCGACGAACTGGAACGCCCGACCATCGCCGAGTTCTACCAGCGCGCCTTCGGCGAAGACCTGCCCGAGGCGGCGACGCGAGTGAAGGTGGGATAAATGTCTGCAGCGTTGCTGTCCGCCCTGATACTCAGCGCGATATCGGCACAGGCCACCGTGGACAACACGGTGTCCGACGCCTTCGTGGTCGAAGACGGCGGCCTTCGGCATGTAACTTCCGGCTTCTTTTGTCCGTCGCGCATACCCGATGCGACCCTATCAACATCTCGTCTTGGCGCACCGGGCGACGCCACAGCGGAGGGGGCTTATTGCGAATATGAGGAAGCTGGAAAGCCCGTCGCCTATCTGAGATTCTCAAGAGCAAGCGGCCCGCCCCTGACGGATCAATATTGCCAGTCTCTGCCGCAAGCCCTGAAGCTTCAAATGGGGCCAATGCTTCCGGGCATTCGTCAATATGATCAGGTCGGGCCTTGGCCAGAAGGCCTTGCTCCGCCTTCAGTCGACGGCGAGCCAATCGCGCCCTTAACCTGTGCCTTGTCGCGACCGCCTCGCATCGTCATCCAGTCGACTGCGGCGTTCACTCGTGCGGGTTGGACGGTGACTGCGATCGGAACCCCGATACCGCCCCCATGCTGCAATGGTCACAGTGGCCTTCGGCTGATCGCAAAGGACATGCTCAGCTTGGTCCTCATCATCGAGACGGCGGCGTCCTACAGGGTGCCCACGACCTAGGCTTTGGCAGCCCAACAAGCTTCGTCTATCAGCCCCGCGCCTCTTCACCGCCGCCGATGAAGGCGCCGGCGATCCAGCTGACGACGCCGGTCACGATGGCGGCGCCGATGCCGGCCCACAGGCCGTCGACGCGGAAGCCGTCCAGGAAGATGGAGGTCAGGCCGATCATAGCGGCGTTCACCACCAGCAGGAACAGGCCCAAAGTCACCAGGGTGATCGGGAAGGTCAACACGACCAGGATCGGTCGCACGAAGGCGTTGACCAGACCCAGGATGATGGCGGCCGCGATCAGCGACCCGGTGCTGGTGAAATCCACGCCCGGCACGACCTGGGCGGACAGCCACAAGCCCGCCATCGTGACCAGCGCCTGGATGATGAAACGGATCATGACGTCCCTCGTTGTGTGCAAGCGTGACCATAATGCATGACGCAGGCGAAGGCTCCCCCTTCGCGCCCGCCGCTGCTATCCAGAGCCGACCCCGCACGGAGACCGCCCATGAGCCTGCACGGCGACTATGACCCGAACAACATCTTCGCCAAGATCCTGCGCGGCGACATCCCGTCGGTGAAGGTGTGGGAGGACGACCACGTCCTGGCCTTCATGGACGTGTTTCCCCAATCGGAAGGCCACGTCCTGATCATCGCCAAACAGTCCCAGGCTCGCAATCTGCTGGAGATCGAGCCGGAGGTTCTGGCCCGCGTGACCGCCGCCCTGCAACGCACGGCCAAGGCGATCGAGAAAGCGCTGAAGCCCGAAGGCCTGTCGATCCTGCAGTTCAATGGCGAGGCGGGCGGCCAGACGGTCTTCCATCTGCATTTCCACATCGTGCCGCGCTGGGCCGATCGCGAGATGAAAGGTCACGGCCATGCGCCGATGGCGGATACGGCGACCTTACGGGCGCTGGCCGACAGGATCGCGGCCGAACTGGACTAGGTGACGCGGCGCTTTTCCAGCTTTCGCGCCAGGGTGCGGCGGTGCATGCCCAGCCGGCGCGCCGCCTCCGAGATGTTGAAGTCGGTCTCCACCAGCGTCTCGTGGATCCGCTCCCATTCTAGCGTCTTGATCGAGGTGGGGCGCGTGCCCAGCGGCGTCTCGGCGTCGCCGTCCGCCCGGCCGAACGCGGTTTCGATGTCATCGGTGCTGGCGGGCTTGGCCAGATAGTGCCGGGCGCCCAGCTTGATCGCCTCGACCGCCGTCGCGATGCTGGCGAAGCCGGTCAGGACGACGATGTTCATCTCGGGATCGAAGGCGTGAAGAGCCTCGACGCAGGTCAGGCCGGAATGCCCGCCCAGCTTCAGATCGACGACCGCATAGCCGGGGCGGTGCGTCTTCAGCACCTCGGCCATCTGGTCGGGACTGGCGGCGCTGACGACCGTATAGCCGCGCCGTTCGAACGAGCGTCTCAGGGTGCTCGAAAACGACTCATCGTCCTCGACGATCAGCAGCAATCTGGCGTCATCGGTCATGCGCGATCTCGTCCGTCGGAGCCAAGGCCGAAAGCGGCAGGGTCAGACGCACTTCTGCGCCGCCCGCAGGGGGATCGGAGGCTTCTACCCGACCGCCCAGCGACCGGATCACATTCATGAGCAGAAAGAGGCCAAGACCGGCGCCGGGTCTGGGCTTGGTGGAGTTGTAGGGCTTGCCCCAGGCCTGAAGGATCGCCGGCGGAAAGCCCGGTCCGTCGTCGCGGACCGTGATGCCGAAATCCTGGTCCGTGCGTGTCGTGGTCACGGTGATGCGGCTCGCTCCGGCCTCGACCGCATTGTCGAACAGCACGCCCAGCACCTGACGCAGGGCCGGGTCGGCGATGATCGACGGGTTCTGGGCCAGCTCGTCGCGGATCTGCACCGCGACACCGTCGCCACTCCAGCTGGCCACCACATCAGCGACAAAGGCCCGCAGGGTCGTGCGCTCGGGCGCCTGTCCCCTCGCCTCGCCGGCCGACATCAGGATGCCGGTGACGATGGCCTTGCAGCGTTCGACCTCGGCCCGCATCACCGTCATGTCCTGGGCCAGGTCGGCGTCCCGGGTCAGGGCCGGCATCCGCTTCCAGTCACTGAGGATCACCGACAGCGAAGCCAGCGGCGTTCCCAGCTCATGCGCCGCGCCCGACGCCAGCAGGCCCATGCGGACGATATGATCATGCTCGGCCGTCTGCTGGCGCAGGGCGGCCATGGAAGCGTCGCGCTCACGCAGGTTCTGACTGATCCGGGTGACGAATAGCACCAGCAGCACGGCCATCAGCACGAAACAGATCAAACTGCCCTGAAGATAGAGGCTGAGCAGCGAATCCTCGCGCGCCGGCGGCAGGTTCAGCGGGCGGGAATGCAGGCCCAGCCCGGCGAAACACAGGCTGGTGATGGCGATCAGGGCCCAGGCATAGACCGGCGCCAGCAGCACCGCCCCCAAGACGACTTGGAGCAGATACAGCGCCACGAAAAGATTGGCCGCGCCCCCGGTCAGGAACAGCAGCCAGGTCAGGGCCGCCACATCCGCTAGGAGGGCGATCATCAGCGCCTGGTCCTCGACCTCCTGCCGGCGCACGGTCAACGGCGCGCTGACAAGATTGACCAGCACCAGACCCGCCGGCGCCGTCAGCAGCCACAGCACCGGCAAGGGAATCCGCATCACGTACTGGACCAGCAGGATCGTCGCCACCTGCCCGGCGACCGCCAGCCAGCGCAACTGGATCAGCAGCAGCATGTTGCGGCGGTTGGCGCCGCCGTGGGTCGCGACCCCGCCTCTGAGCCCCAGGCCCAGCAGCCTCTGTACAGTTGTCGTCGTCACGACCTGTTTCGCCTGCCGTCGCGCAGGAACAGCCAAAGACCGACCAGGCTCAGCAGCGCCATGCCGAACCAGGTCAGGGCATAGACCAGATGGCTGTTGGCGAACCGGATCACCGTCAGTCCTCCGCGCGGCCATCCGCCCGGGTTCGGACTGGCGTCTGCATCAATGAAATAGGGCGCGACGGTCGTCAGGCCGCGCCGCGCAGCGATCGCCGCGACGTCGCGAGACCGCCAGCGATCACCGGCGGGATCATTGGCGCGCAGGAAGCCACCCTTAGGCTCGGTGATCCGGAGCAGGCCCGTCACCGTCTGCGACCCCTCGACCTGACCATTGGCGCGGACAGCCGGATCGCGTCGGCCTGACGGCACGAAGCCGCGATTGATCAGGACGGTGAAGCCCCGGTCGTCAACCAAGGGCGTCATGACCCAGAAGCCGCCGCCGGCGTCGGTCACCGCCTGAACCAGGGTTTCCTTGTCGTGCAGGAATCGACCGCGAACCATGACGCGGCGGTACTGATCCTTGTCGCGCGTCACGCCGGCCCATTGGGTCGGGCCAGGCGCTGGGACGGCGGCCGCGTGAACGCGAGCATCGACCTGGGCGATCAGATTGGTCTTCCAGGCCAGGCGCTGAACCTGCCACCCGCCCAGCGCCAGAAAGCCGACGAACAAGGCCAGGCCCGCAACCACGACCGCCATGCGGAAGGATCGCGAGCGTCTGGCCTTGCCGCCGGCCGGGGCTGAGGACGGGTCCGTGATCTCGACCTCAGCCGCCCATCTGCGCCATGTCGTGCGTCATGGGCATCATGTTGGTGTTCAGGTGGTACATGACCCACAGCGAACCCGACAGGGCGATGACCACCACGATGATGGTGAAGATCAGCGCCAGCATGATCCAGCCGCCCTCGGACTTGGAGTTCATGTGCAGGAAGAAGATCATGTGGACCACGATCTGCACCACGGCGAAGCCCATGACGATCAGGGCCGTCGCCTGGGTCGGCAGGACGCCGGTCATGACCAGGGCGAACGGGATGGCCGTCAGGATCACTGACAGCACGAAGCCGATCATGTAGCTCTTGAAGGAGCCGTGATTGTGCCCCTCGTGGCCCAGGTGGTCGGTCTCGTGAGACTCCGGCGAATGGTCGTTCATGTCGGCGCTCATCGCAGCATGCCCAGCAGATAGACGAAGGTGAAGACGCCGATCCAGATGACGTCCAGGAAGTGCCAGAACATCGACAGGCACATCAGGCGGCGTTTGTTGGCGGGGATCAGGCCCTTCATGCTGACCTGGACCATCAGCGTCACCAGCCAGATGATGCCGAAGGTGACGTGCAGGCCGTGAGTGCCCACCAGGGTGAAGAAGGCCGACAGGAAGGCGCTGCGTTGCGGCGTGGCGCCTTCATGGATCAGGTGCGCGAACTCGTAGAGTTCGATGCCCAGGAAGGCCAGGCCGAACAGGCCGGTGATGGCCAGCCAGACCAGCGTCTGACGCTGGTTGTTCCGATCCATCGCCAGCATGGCGAAGCCATAGGTGATCGACGAGAACAGCAGCATGGCGGTGTTGATCGCCACCAGCTTCAGGTCGAACAACTGCTGCGGCCCCGGCCCGGCGGCGTAGTTGCCGCCCAGGACGCCGAACACGGCGAACAGCATCGCAAAGATGAGGCAGTCGCTCATCAGATAGAGCCAGAAGCCCAGCATGGTGCTGGAGCCTTCCTCGTGGTGCGGCTCCTCGTCCAGGTGGAAGACGGTCCGGTCGATCTCGGTCGCAGTCGCGCTCATGATCAGGCCTCCGTTCCGGCCAGGGCGCGGGTGCGCGCCTCTTCTGTCGCGCGGACCTCATCCTCGGGGATGTAGTAGTCGCGCTTGTAGTTGAAGGTATGGCCGATCGAGACGGCCAACACCCCGATGAAGCTGATGGCGGCCAGCCACCAGATGTACCAGATCAAGGCCAGACCCATCACCAGGCACAGGCCCGAGATGATGATCCCCGCCCCGGTGTTCGAAGGCATGTGGATCGCCTTGTAGCCGTTCAGCGGACGCTGATAGCCCTGCTTCTTCATATCCCACCAGGCGTCGGCGTCATGGACGTACGGCGTGGCGGCGAAATTGTAGGCCGGCGGCGGCGACGAGGTCGCCCACTCCAGCGTGCGGCCGCCCCACGGGTCGCCCGTCGTGTCGCGCAGCTTGTCGCGGTTGATGATCGACACGGCGAACTGGATGAACATGGCCGCGATGCCCAGGGCGATGACGCCGGCGCCGATGGCGGCGATGACGAACCAGATTTGCAGTGAGGGATCATCGAACACCCGCATCCGGCGCGTCACGCCCATCAGGCCCAGCACGTACAGAGGCAGGAAGGCCAGCCAGAAACCGGGCACCCAGCACCAGAAGCTGATCAGGCCCCACTTCTTGTCCAGCTTGAAGCCGAAGGCCTTGGGCCACCAGAAGTTGATCGCCGCGAACAGGCCGAACAGCACGCCGCCGATGATGACGTTGTGGAAGTGGGCCACCAGGAACAGCGAGTTGTGCAGCACGAAGTCGGCCGGCGGCACCGCCAGCAGCACGCCCGTCATCCCGCCGATCACGAAGGTCAGCATGAAGGCGACCAGCCACATCATCGGCAGCTCGAACCGGATGCGCCCGCGGTACATCGTGAACAGCCAGTTGAAGATCTTCGCGCCCGTCGGGATCGAGATGATCATCGTCGTGATGCCGAAGAAGCTGTTCACCGAGGCGCCCGAGCCCATGGTGAAGAAGTGGTGCAGCCAGACCAGATAGGACAGGATCGTGATGACGACCGTGGCGTAGACCATGGAGGTATAGCCGAAGAGCTTCTTGCCCGAGAAGGTCGAGGCGATCTCCGAGAAGACGCCGAACAGCGGCAGGATCAGGATGTAGACCTCGGGGTGACCCCAGATCCAGATCAGATTCACGTACATCATCGGGTTGCCGCCGAAGTCGTTCGTGAAGAAGTTGGTGCCGACGTAACGGTCCAGCGTCAGCAGGGCCAGGACGGCGGTCAGGACGGGGAAGGACGCCACGATCAGCACGTTCGTGCACAGCGAGGTCCAGGTGAAGACCGGCATCTTCATCATGCCCATGCCGGGCGCGCGCATCTTCACGATCGTCGCGATCAGGTTAATGCCGGACAGCGTTGTCCCGACCCCCGCGATCTGCAACGCCCATATGTAGTAGTCCACGCCGACGCCGGGGCTGTAGCCGATGCCCGACAACGGCGGATAGGCCAGCCAGCCGGTGCGCGCGAACTCGCCCACGAACAGCGAGGCCATGACAATGATGGCGCCGGCCGTGGTCATCCAGAAGCTGAAGTTATTCAGGAAGGGGAAGGACACATCGCGCGCGCCGATCTGCAGCGGCACGACATAGTTCATGATCCCCGTCACCAGCGGCATGGCCACGAAGAAGATCATGATCACGCCGTGGGCGGTGAAGATCTGATCGTAGTGGTGCGCGTTCAGGTAACCCTCGGACCCGCCGAAGGCCATCGCCTGTTGCAGGCGCATCATGATGGCGTCGGCGAAGCCGCGCACGAACATGATCAGACCCAGGATCATGTACATGATCCCGATCTTCTTGTGGTCCACCGTGGTGAACCATTCCTTCCAGAGATAGCCCCACAGCTTGAAATAGGTCAGGGCGCCAAACAGGGCGAGACCGCCCAGCAGCACGACCGACATGGTCACGACCAAGATCGGCTCGTGCAACGGCAGAGCCTCAAACGTGAGGCGCCCGAAGATTAGCGGAATGAGTTGATCAGCGTTCATCGACTGTGTTCGCTCAGGCGTTGGGGGCGGAACGGACGTCGGTCGGAACCGGCCCCGTGGCGAAGGGATTGCGGGCCAGCGTCGTCAGCGAGGCCATCGGTGTCTGACCGGGCGACAACCCCTGCCCGGTCAGGCGCTCCAGGCTGGTCGGTCCGGCGACCGTATCCAGTTCGGCGCGGCGCATGCGGTCGGCGGCGGCGGCCTCGGCCTGCAGCGGGGTGCAGATCGTCATGACGTAGCTGTCGTTGGAGCCGAAGTAGGCGGGCGATTTTCCGCGACCGGCGTATTTGTCATAGACCAGCGGCATGGTGTTGCGCACCGACGCCATGGACAGGCCGCCCTGCTTGTCGATGGCCATCATCTCGCCCATGCACATCTTACCCGGCTCGACGCACATGTTGAGGATCGCGTCCCACAGCGCGCCATCCACGGCGCCGAAGCGCATGACCGGCACCTTCTCGCTGGGCTTTTCCAGCTCCAGATAGCGATCGCGGTCCAGCGTCTGGCCGCCCTGGCGCACGCCGGCGATCCATTGGTCGAACCCGGACTGATCCAGGCCGTGGAAGGCGAAGCGCATGTGCGAGAAGCCGTCGCCGGAATAGTTGGCCGAGAAGCCTTCGTATTCGCCCGGACGGTTGATGACGGCGTGCAGCTTCGTTTCCATGCCCGGCATGGCGTAGATCTGACCGGCCAGGGCGGGAATGTAGAAGCTGTTCATCACCGAGGACGAGGTGATGTGGAAACGGATCGGACGGTCAACCGGCGCGGCCAGTTCATTGACCGTGGCGACGCCGTACTGCGGGTAGATGAACATCCACTTCCAATCGAGCGCGACGACATTGACCTGCAACGGCTCGACGCTTTCCTCGACGGCTTGGCCCGGCTTGATCCGGTCGATCGGACGATAGGGGTCCAGCAGGTGCGTGCCGGCCCAGGTCAGGGCGCCCAGGCAGATGATGATCATCAGCGGCGCGGCCCAGATGACCAGCTCGAGCGACGTGGAGTGATCCCAGTCGGGACGGTAGTCAGCCTCGGCCTCCTTGTTCGACGCTCGATACTTCCAGGCGAAGAAGACGATCAGACCCATCACGGGCACGATGATGATCAGCATCAGCAGGGTCGAGATCATCAGCAGATCGCCTTGCTGGGACGCGACGTCGCCGGCAGGGTTGAGGACGACCAGGTTGCAGGCCGACAGCAGGGCCACGATGGGCGCGAGCAAAAGAAGGCGCAGACGGCGCAAGGCGGATCCAATCGAAAAGCGTCGGGCGAGGGGGAGGCGCCGCGACGGTTGGCGTTCGTAGGCGGCGGGATACTCAAGCTCAATCAGGAACGACATTGGGCAATATGTCCTATCCTCACGAGGCCGCTTTCATCGCAAAGGGCGCCCGGTCATAATGCGGCGACCTGCCGTACGGCCGATAATTCAGTCTCACACGGAGCGACCAAGCCCATGTCCGCCTCGACGACCCCTTCGTCAGAGTCGCTGGAACGCGACGCCGCCGCCCTTCACACGGGCCATGGCAAGGTTGACGCCGGCGAGATCGCCATCGGCGTCATTATCGGCCGAACTTCCGAGTTTTTCGACTTCTTTGTTTACGCCATCGCTTCGGTGGTCGTTTTCCCGCAGTTGATCTTCCCCTATGCGGGCGCGGTGGGCGGCACCCTGCTCTCCTTCGCCGTCTTCGCCCTGGCGTTCCTGGCCCGGCCGCTGGGCACCGTCCTGTTCATCGCCATCGACCGCAAGTTCGGACGCGGCGCCAAGCTGACGACCGCCCTGCTGCTGCTGGGCACCTCCACCGTGTCGGTCGCCTTCATCCCCGGATACGAAAGCATCGGTATGTGGGCGCCGGTGCTGCTGGCCCTGACCCGTATCGGCCAGGGCGTCGCCCTGGGCGGCACCTGGGACGGTCTGGCCTCGCTGCTCGCGCTGAACGCGCCCGAGAAGAAGCGGGGCTGGTACGCCATGATTCCGCAACTGGGCGCCCCCATCGGCCTGCTGGTGGCCTCGGCCCTGTTCGCCTTCTTCCTCAACACGCTGTCGGCCCCTGACTTCCTGGATTGGGGCTGGCGCTATCCGTTCTTCGTCGCCTTCGCCATCAACGTCGTGGCCCTGTTCGCGCGCCTGCGCATCGTAGTGACGCCGGCCTTCCAGAAGCTGTTCGAGACGCGCGAGCTGCAGCCCACGCCGATCAGTCAGGCACTGCGCGACGAAGGCCCCAAGATCGCCATCGGCGCCTTCGCTCCGCTGGCCAGCTTCGCCATGTTCCACATGGTCACCGTCTTCCCGCTGTCGTGGGTGTTCCTGTTCACCAAGGAAACGCCGGTCCGCTTCCTGCTGATCGAGATGGTGGGCGCCGTCTTCGGCCTGCTGGCCATCCTCGCATCGGGCATTCTGGCCGACCGCTACGGCCGCCGCACCTTGCTGGCGATCACGGCTGCCGGCATCGCCGCCTTCTCCGGCTTTGCGCCGCAACTGCTGAACGGCGGCCCGGTCGGCGAGCTGACCTTCATGATCTCCGGCTTCATCCTGCTGGGCCTGTCGTTCGGGCAAGCCTCTGGCCCCGTGGCGTCCAGCTTCAGCCTGACGAACCGCTACACCTCCTCGGCCCTGACCTCGGACCTGGCCTGGCTGTTCGGCGCGGGCTTTGCGCCCCTCGCGGCCCTGTGGATCTCCAGCCAGTTCGGCCTGATCGCCGCCGGCGCCTATCTGCTGTCGGGCGCCATCTGCACCCTCGTGGCCCTGTGGCTGAACCGCGAATTGGCCCGCAGCTCCTCCGACAAGGACCGCGCCAAGACGGCCTGATCTTTTAGGTCGCCCACAGAATGACACGGCCCGCAGTCGCCTGCGGGCCGTGTTGCGTTTGGGGCAGATCGTTGTGAAGTGCAGCGGCAGCTTTAGTTGGCGCGGCTGTCCGTCGACGGCTTGAAGGTGGTGTCGAAATGACAGCCGTCCTCGTAGCGTGGAGCCGCCACCTGACACAGCGTGGCAACGTCAGCGGGCGTCGGCTTCACGCCCTCGTCCAGCCAGCGCATCATCGCCTGGAAAAGACCGACGTACTCTGGCGGCGATAGGCGGCTATGTTCGGACTCGTCTGTGAACGTTTGGACCAATAGGTCCGATCGTCCCGCCGCGGCGACCGTCTCCCTGTAAAGCGCGTCGTTGGAGACGAAGGCTGTCGCATCGTTCTTGGCGTGGATCGTCAGCGTCGGCGCCACGATCAGACCGCTGAGATCCGCGTCGTAGGCCAAGCGCGCCACTCCCATCGGATCAGCCGCGAAACGCTGAACGCCAGCGTTCAACGCCTCGTCGTCGTGCGAACCCTGATAGACCGTATGGCTGTTGTCGAAGGGGTTCAGCCCGTCAAGACGGCGCAAAACCATGTCGCGGAACAGGAAGGTCGCCCAGGCTAGATGCGGAACCAACTGTTCCTCGTTCACGCCCGTCACGGCCAGGACATCCGCCAGATTGCGCTTCTGCTCAGTCGACCTCTCAGCAAGCGGCAGGCCCACGCCCGTGCAGGTTTTGACCCGCTCCGCCAACTGCGCCCGGTTCAGATCGCTTTCTAACGGCAGTCCCTGCCAAAGCGGATATCCGGGCTCGTTTGGAAGCGGGTGGTTGTTGCAGTAGAACTGATACACCGCTCTCAGATCGGCGCGAAAGCGGTAGGTGCGGGTCCCGCCGCCGATTACGCCGTTGGTCAGGACGACGCCGTCCCACATCACTTGTCCCTCGGCATCGCGGGCGTAGAGCTCAGCCGTCTTGGCCGCGACATTTCCGCCCCAGGACTGGCCATGCAACAGAGTTCGACGTGGCTTGCCGAAGGCATTCCAGAAAATCTGGCGCAGATCGTCCGTATCTTCCGCCGCCATCCGTACGCCATAGCCGCCACGGCGATAGGTCGAGCCCGCCCAGGCGAAACCTTCCTTCACCGTCATGGAGAACCGCTCCATGTCCTCCAGCGGATCGTTCGGTTCTGGTGCGCTGCTGCGGGGTCCGCCATGCGCGTGAACGATCAGGGCGCCATTCCAGTCCTGAGGCACGGCGATCCAATAATAGCCGCCTTTAACCGCCCTGCCCGACCAGCACCGCGTCTGCTGCGGCACGAAGTCCGGGCAATCGGCTGGCGCGGGCGCAGGATCGACAGCCGCCGCGACGGCTGTCTGCGTTTCCTGCGCCTGCGTCATCGGCGCGATGCCGGCCCAGGCGGCGACCACCGCCGCCAGAGTTCGAACGATACGATCAGTCATCGCGCCTCTCCCCTCTTAGAACGTCTTGGAGATGTTGGCGTACCAGTAGCGGCCGTAGGGATTGTAGAGCGCACCCAGATAGCCCGACGAAGTCAACGGCGGCTGCTCGTCAGTGACGTTGCGCGCACCCAGTCGAACCGTTGTGCCGGACGCGAAGCCGGCGTTGTCGCCGAACTCATACTGACCATACAGATTGCCAGTGATCTGACTATCGACCTGCCAGGGATCGCCCTGGGCGCTGAGGAAGCCGGTTTCGGTGACGGCGCTGTTGTATTGGGTGAATGCGCCCACCTGCCATGGCCCTTGCGACCAGGTGAACGAGCCCGTCACCCGCCATTCCGGCCGGCCGTTGCGAGCCAGCAGGGTCTGAGAGATCGGCAGCGGTGTATTCGCGTTGATCTGACCGGCTTCACGCGCCGCGAACAGCGACTCGACCAAGGGGCCGGGAGAACGGTCGAACTTCGTCAGATGCGCCGCATTCACGCTGGCGCGGAAGTTGCCCCAGGGCGTGCCGCGCAGTCGCCACTGAAGACCGATGTCGAGACCCTCCACCGTCTGCGGCAGCAGGTTGATGAACTGGTCTTCTACCGAGACGATCTGTCCGACAGGTGTGATTCCGCTGCCCTGGAAGAAGGCGATATCGTCGGCCGTCACCGCCGCCCGGTTGACGTTGTCGTTCCGCGTGCCGTTCAGGATGTTCAGGTAGTCCAGCACGACGTTCGACTGCGCGCCCAGCAGACCGACGATCTTCTCCTGCTCGATCTTCCAGCGGTCCAGCGTGAAGGTGAACCTGCCAAACTGCTCGGGAATGAACCAAGGCTGCAAAACCAGGCCGATGGACTGGTTGGTGCTTTCCTCGGGCTGAAGCTCGGGATTGCCCGATACCAGCAGCGAGGCGCTGGCGGGTTGCGAACATTGGTTGAAGTTGGTGATCCGACCCAGGCGCAGATCGGCCTCGCAGCGGATGTAATCGTTATTGGTGGACAGACGCCCGTACTGCGCCGCGTTGGTCTGTTCCAGGTTCGGGGCGCGGAAACCCTCGGAATAGGAGCCTCGGACGCGTACGCCTTCGACCAAATCCCAGGCCATGGCGATCTTGGGCTTAGCCACATCGCCGAAGTCGGAATAGTGCTCGTATCGACCGGCCAGTTGGAAATCGAGACTGCGAACAAGCGGGATGTTCATCTCCGGTGAAACGACAGGCACCGCAAACTCGACATAGGCCGAATAGACCTCGCGCTTGCCGTAGGTATCGGGGTTTGAACTGACCGCAGCGATGTTGGACTGGCTGATCTCGCCCGACACGCTGTCGCGGAAGACGTTGGTGCCGTCCAGATCAGCGTCGCGGTCGTCACGCTGGGTCTCACGGCGCGCCTCGACGCCCAGGGCCATACCGACAGGTCCGCCCGGCAGGGTGAAGACATCGGGACGGCTGACCTTGAAGTCCCACAGCGCCAGCGTGGTCTTGGACACCCGCGTCAGGTCGGTCGTGATGGCGTCGATCGCGGCCTGAGAACTGGGCGTGCAGTCGCCAAAGCTGGTGTCGTTCACACACCCGCCGCTGAACGGATTGTAGGCGTCGGGCGTCGACAGGGCGAGATTGGCCTGAAGCGCGGTCAGATTGACGGCGTTCGAGCTGTCGGTGGCCTCGGCTTCCGAATACAGCAGCGCGCTTTCCCAATCGAAGCCGCGCCATTCGCCCCGCAGGCCGCCCAGGAATCGGGACTGCCAGTTGTCGACATCCACCACCTGGGCGCCCAAATCGTTGAAGCGATACCGAACCAGCTTAACGGCCGTCCCGGCTGTGGGGACGTTTGTCAGGCCAGCGAGACGATTGGGATTGCGCGTGCCGTCGGCGAAGGTGACGGGGCCGAACGGATTCCAGTAGTTGCTGGCTGGGATCCAGAGCGGGTTCAGCAGGATGGTCGGCGGCTGAATGTTTTGGGTCGATGCCGTGTAATAGCCGAGTTCGCCAAAGGCCGTGACGCCGTTGTCGAGATCGTAGTGACCCGACACGAACAGGTTCAACCGTTCGATGTCCGGCGATTGCGTGGTACCCCGCGCCCCGTCATAGCGCAACTCGCGGCCGGCGCCGCTGTAGCTGATGTTACCGCTTGCCAAGCAGACGTCACCGCCAACCGGCGCGGTGCAGCCGAAGCTGGAAGGCTGATTGTGGAAAGCGCCGGCGCCGGTCGTCAGGGCCGTCGTGCCTCGACGGACCTGGAATGGCGTCTGGAAGTTGGCCCAGGCTGTGTAGGAAGAGCGCCCGTCGGTGTCGGTCGAATTCTCATATCCCGGCACGTTGGCGAACAGGCTGCGGCGGTCGTCCGAGGCGGTATAGGGCTCGTCGCTGGCCTGCTGGGCGGTGCGGTTGGTGTAGTCGAGGAAGCCCGACAGATTGCCCCGCTCGAAATCCTTGCCGGCAAACATTCCGAAGGTGAACTCTCGGCGATGCGTGCCCTCCGCGCCGCCGTACTGGGCCTTCATCTCCAAGCCATCGAAATCCTGCTGAAGCACCGTGTTCACGACGCCCGCGACCGCATCCGCGCCATAGATGGCGGCAGCGCCGTCCAGCAGAACCTCCAACCGCTCCAACCCAGAGACCGGAATGGCGTTGGAGTTGTAGCTGAGCACAGGCACCGTGCCGGTGTCTGACGTCCCTTGGCTGGTGGGGTGCTGAACGATCCGACGTCCGTTCAAGAGCACCAGGGTGTTGCCCACCCCGAGCGAGCGCAGATTGACCGAGTTGACGTCGCCTCGCGCTGCGTTCGAGGTTTGAGGATTGTTGGCGCTGGAGAACAGCACATCGCCCATCTGGGGAATGGACCGCAGCAGATCATCGCCGCTGACGGCGCCGGTCGCGATGATTTCTTCCTGCGTGACGACGGTCACCGGTAGAGCCGCCGTGGTGGAGGCCCCGCGGATCTGAGAGCCGACGACGACGATGTCCTCGACCTGCGCCGCCTCGCCCTCCTGCGCTGGCGTGGATTGAGGCGCGGCGTCCTGAGCCAGAGCCGCTCCCGCCGAGACCAGCAGGACAGCCGAGGCCGCGCCCGCCATCAGTGCGAACTTGGATTGCATCTTCATGTTTCCTCCTCCCGGGCCGTCGTTATGTCGTCGGTCCCGTCCTTCAAAAGTCGTTCTCGCCGTCAGTCCTTGGCGAGAACCAGATCGTCTCCAGGCCCCGCCGCAGGGTCAGGCAGCGCCGCCACCGGCAAGGGATGTCCGTCCAGCGCGGCCTTCAGGGCGTCGTGATCCAACGCGTTCTCCCAGCGGGCCACGACGATGGTGGCCACGGCGTTGCCGATGAAGTTGGTCAGGGCCCGGCATTCGCTCATGAAGCGATCGATGCCCAGGATCAGCGCCATGCCTGCGACTGGCACGTCCGGCACGACCGATAGGGTCGCCGCCAGGGTGATGAAGCCCGCGCCCGTGATGCCCGCTGCGCCTTTTGAGCTGAGCATGGCGACCAGCAGAAGCGTGATCTGCTGCCAGATGGTGAGTTCGATGTTCAGCGCCTGAGCAATGAACAAAGCCGCCATCGTCATATAGATGTTGGTGCCGTCCAGATTGAACGAATAGCCGGTCGGCACGACCAGGCCGACGACCGACTTGGCGGCGCCCGCGCGTTCCATCTTGGAGATCAGGCTGGGCAGGGCCGCCTCTGAACTGGAAGTGCCCAGCACCAGCAAAAGCTCTTCCTTAAGGTAACGGATCAGCTTGAGAATGTTGAAGCCGTTGGCGACGCCCACCAGACCCAGCACGCCTACGACGAAGATGATCGCGGTGACGTAGAAGGTCACGATCAAGGCGGCCAGATTGGCGATCGATGCGATGCCATAGGCGCCGATCGTAAAGGCGAAGGCGCCGAAGGCGCCAATGGGCGCAGCCTTCATCACGATGGCGACCAGCTTGAACACGGCAAGGCTGAGCGTCTCGAACAGATCGACCACAGGCTGGGCCCGCTCTCCCACCAACGCCAGGGCGAGGCCAAACAGGATCGACACGAACAGAACCTGCAGGATGTTGCCGGTCGAGAAGGCGCTGACCAGCGTGTCGGGAATGACGCCCATCAGGAAGCCGACGATCGTGCTCTCGTGCGCGGCCGCCGCATACTGCTCGACGGCGCCGGCGTTCAAGGTCGCCGGGTCGATGTTCAGACCATGGCCCGGACGCACCAGATTGGCGATGATCAGGCCCACGATCAGAGCCAGAGTCGAGAAGACCAGGAAGTATGCGAAGGCCTTGGCGGCGACGCGACCGACGCTTCCAAGATCACGCATGCCCGCGATGCCGGTCACAATGGTCAGGAAGATCACTGGCGCGATGACCATCTTCACCAGTTTGATGAATCCGTCGCCCAGCGGCTTCAGGCTTTCGCCGAATGTCGGCCAGAAGTGACCGATCAGAGCGCCGAGCGCGATGGCGATCAGCACCTGGAAATACAGGTGGCGATAGAACGGCCGGCGAACGACCGGCGCGGTCTCTGACGGGACTGAGATCACGAAGGGCTCCTGATGTGCGGGGGATGATCCCGCAGTCTCCTCGATGGGCGCGATCTTCGCCACGCTCCGTTCGACAGAGCTTCTAACGAGAACCATCATCGCGAAAGCGATTGATCGAACGTCTCCATCTTTATGATAACCAAGCACTTTCCATGAAAGCGGGAGCGTTCATCGAGATATCTGTGCGGTTTTTCACCCAGGCGACTGGTCCTTACGTGCGATTATCCGCACACTAGGAATGTGCAGCATTCACCTGTCATAGGCTCGGCTCGAAAACCTTGGCGCTCCCGTTGGCTGATAACGGCGGGGGCTTGGTTCTCGATCGCCGTCCTGGCGGCTTTCGGGGCGGGCGAGGTCGCTCGGCGTGACGCTCAGATCGAACTGGCTCGACAGACAGAGGCGGCCGCCGCCTTGCACGCGGCCGTGCTACGCAGCGAACTGGAAAAGCACCGCTCCCTGCCCCTAGCGTTGGCGAGCGATCCCGACATCGCCGCCCTGCTGAGCGCCCCGCAGACTGCCAAGGGCGATCCTGTCAGCCTTAAACTGGAGACTTTGGCGCGTCAGACACGGGCGGCCGCCATCTACATCATCGACGCCAGCGGACGAACCCGCGCTGCCAGCAACTGGCGCCTGCCGACCAGTTTCGTCGGCGCCGACTACGGGTTTCGGCCTTATTTCATCAACGCCATGCGCCAGGGCCAGGCGGAATTCTTCGCCTTGGGCACCGTGTCCGGCCGGCCCGGACTTTATCTGGCGCGGCGTGTTCACGGGTCGAGCGGCTCCGCCGTGGGCGTCGTCGTGGTCAAGGTCGAGTTCGCCGCTCTCGAGGCCGAATGGCGCGCGTCTGGTGAGCCGGCCTATGTGGTCGACCCCGGCGGCGTCGTGCTGATCACCAGCGTGCCGGCATGGCGTTTCCGCACCACCGAAGCGCTGGACGAACGTCGACGGCGGCTGACATTGACCGATCAGACGCTTCAACCCGAGGCGTTGCGCCCCCTCCCCTTCGTAACGCCTCCCAATGATCGACCGCGTCTGATCCAGGCTCCAGTCGACGGCCGCGAGCAGCGCTGGATGCATGCGGCGATCCCAACGGAAACGCCCGGCTGGACCCTGCACCTGCTGTCGCCGGATCGTGGATCCATTGGGACGGCCGTCGCAACCGCGCGGGCGCTTGCGGCCCTGATCGTCACCCTGCTGGCAGGCGTCATCGTCGTGCTCCTGCGTCGTCGCCATCAGGCCCTTGTCCGCGCCCGTGCCGAGGAAGAGGCGCGGCTGGAACTGGAGAGGCTGATTGACGAACGCACCCACGAGCTTCGTGACGCCAATGCCGCCCTTAATCGCCAGATCGAGGAACGCCGCCAAGCTGAGACCGCACGCGAACTGTTGCGTGACGAACTGGTTCAAGCCAGCAAACTCGCCGCGCTGGGGCAGATCGTCGCCAGCGTGGCGCACGAGATCAACCAACCGGTCGCCGCCATCCAGACCCAGGCAGAGACCGCCGGCGTTCTGCTTGACCGCGACGACCCCGCCAAGGCTCGCGGCGCGTTGGCGCGGATCAGCGACCTGACCCAGCGCATCGGCGCCATCACCGAGGGCCTAAGGGTCTTTTCCAGAAAGTCAGATCCCAAAATCGGCATCGTCCGTCTGGAAGACGCGATCTACGGCGCCTTGCTGTTAACGCGCGGCCGATTGGACGAGGGCGGCGTCGAATTGATCCGCGAAGGCGACGCAGACGTCACAGTACGCGCCGACCGCTTTCGCCTGGAACAGGTGATCGTCAATCTGGTCAAGAACGCTTCAGAAGCGCTGGAAGGCTGCGATCGGCCGCGACTAACGCTGAAGGTCTCGCGCGACAAGGACCGTGTTCGATTGAGCATTTCCGACAATGGTCCCGGCGTCCCGCCCGCTGTGCGCGCCCAACTGTTCACGCCCTTTGTCACCACACGCGCAAATGGCCTCGGCTTGGGTTTGGTCATCTGTCGAGATCTGATCGCCGGTTTCGGCGGCGAGCTCGACTTGGTCGACGAGGACGTCGGCGCGACCTTTGTCGCCACGTTGAGGATCGCATGATGGAGTTTGCCCGCCCCACTGCCGTCGCCCTGATCGAGGACGACGCCGATTTCCGCCATGCCTTGGTCGAGCGCCTGACCTTGGAAGGTTACGACGTCCGCCCTTTTCCAGGGGCCGAACCTGCATTGAGAGCGATCGACGCCGATTTCCCGGGCGTTGTGATCACCGACCTGCGGATGCCCGGCCTTGATGGCCGCCAGTTGCTCAGCCGCCTGCAGGCATTGGACGCGGCCCTGCCGATCATCATGATCACTGGCCATGGCGACATCACCGACGCCGTCGCAGCGATAAAGGATGGCGCCTACGACTTCGTCGCCAAGCCCTTTCCGTTTGAGCGCCTTCAGGACAGCTTGAACCGCGCGCTGGAAAAACGCGGCCTGGTGCTGGAAAACCGTCGTTTGCTGGCGATGGCCTCCGAAAGCGGACAGGAACTGCCTTTGGCGGGATCGTCTCGCGCCATCACCGCACTTCGCGCCACCATCGCCCAGATCGCCGACGCCCGGATGGACGTGTTGATCGAAGGCGAAACTGGGACGGGAAAGGAGGCTGTTGCGCGCGCCCTGCACAATGGCGGCCGGCGACGATTGGCGCCGTTCGTCGCCGTCAACTGCGGCGCCCTGCCTGACGGGCTGATCGAAAGCGAATTGTTCGGACACGAACTCGGCGCCTTCGCCGGAGCCTTGCGCCGCCGGGTCGGACACGTTGAACGGGCGCACAACGGCTCACTGTTTCTGGACGAGGTCGAGAGCATGCCTCTGACCGTTCAGGTCAAGATTCTGCGTGTCCTAGAGGAACGCGAGGTCCATCCCATCGGTGCCAACGAGCCCCGCGCCTTAGATTTGCGTGTGCTGGCCTCCTCAAAGATCGATCTGGGCGAAGCCGCGCGCGGGGGTGCCTTTCGCGAAGACCTCTATTACCGTCTGAACGTGGTGAGACTCCGCATACCGCCTCTGCGCGAACGGCGAGAAGATATTCCCCTGCTGTTCGCCCACTTCCTGCGTCGCGCTGCGGACCGCCACGGCGTCGATATTCCCTCTATAAGCGACAGCGTAAGACGCCTGTTGGTCGAGGCCGACTGGCCCGGCAATATCCGCGAACTGGCGCATTTCGCCGAACGCGTCGCCTTGTCGCTCGACGACACGATCCGCCCGCCCGATGAAGGCTTGAGCCTCCCCGACCGCGTCAACAGATTCGAAGGCGAACTGCTGCGCGACGCGCTACAATCCCATCGTGGGGACATATCCGCAGTGCTCGGCGAAATGCAGGTTCCGAGAAAGACGCTGTACGACAAGCTTCAGCGGCATGGCCTAAAGCCCGCTGACTTCCGCTGAGAACGCCCAACCATCCTGCTTCAAAGCGGTCGCGTCTCAGCCTCTCTCCCCCGAGCGGAAGAAATCTCGCTGCCTGCCCATCGGTCCCACATCCGGAAATACAGGCCATAGTTGCCGTTGAAGCGTTTGTGGTGTGCATCGTGGTGGGTGGCGGTGATCATCCAGCGCAGCGGAGCGCGTTTCAGCCAGGACGCGGGCCAGACCTCTCGGCCTGCGTGATTCAGCACGGCGGTGGCGGTCATGAAGGTCAGCAGCGCCAGCGCTACGCCCCAATGGATCGGGATGAACAGGGTCAGGGCGGGTAGGAACCAGGCGGTGGCGATGGCCTCGGCCGGATCGAAGGCGAAGGAGGCGAAGGCGCTGGGATCGCGCGACCGATGATGCTCGGCATGGGCCCAGGGGAAGATGCGCGGATGGTGCAGTCCGCGGTGGACCCAATAGTAGAAGGCGTCGTGGGCCAGCATATAGACGATGAAGCTGATGGGCAGCCACCACAGCGGCCAGGCATGGATATCGTCGTAGATCGCCGTCCCGCCGCGCTTCCAGAGTTCGATGACGAATGCGGCCGGCAAGGCGTAGATCGGGCAGGCGATCAAGGACGCGATGACTTCGGCGCGGATGCGTTTCGGCGCCGGCGGCCTGTGGTTCAACTGGCGCCCCCGTCCCGCCCCGCCCCACAGCAAGCCATGGGTCACAACACCGACCAACAGATAGCGCACGCCGATGATCAGGCTGAGCGCAAGCGTGGTGACGAAAAGGTCCTTCAACATGGGCGCACAGACGGCGAAACGTCGCGCCGGGTCAAGTCGTGACGCGCGGTCCTCAAAGCGCCTATGATGGGGTCATGTCCTGGCCGACG
>NZ_DAMBJX010000019.1:49134-53972 GCF_032067225.1 Brevundimonas vesicularis
CGATGATCCTGCTGTTCCTCGCCACCTTTTTAGGGATGGAGGTCTTCGCCTGGGCGATGCATCGCTATGTCATGCACGGCCTGCTGTGGACCTGGCACCGCAGCCATCATGAGCCGCACGACGACGTGCTGGAAAAAAACGACCTGTTCGCGGTGGTGTTCGCCGCCCCGGCCATCGTCTTTGTGGCTCTCGGGCTGCACGTCTGGCCTTGGATGCTGCCGATCGGCATGGGCGTGACAGCCTATGGACTGATCTATTTCTTCTTTCACGACGGGCTGGTGCACCGCCGTTTCCCGACGGGAATCGTTGGGCGGTCGGGGTTCTGGACGCGGCGGATTCAGGCCCACCGGCTGCATCACGCGGTGCGGACACGCGAGGGCTGCGTATCGTTCGGTTTTCTCTGGGTGCGTTCGGCGCGGGCGCTGAAGGCCGAACTGTCTCAGAAACGCGGCGCTTCCAGCAACGGCGCCTGAGCCAGGGCAGTAAGGTCCGCCGACCCGGTGCAGAAACAGGCCAGTCTCAGCTGAGCCGCCATCAAGTCCAGATGATTGACCACCGCCTCGGTCGAGGTCAGCGCCGCTTCGAGCACGCCCGCCGCTTGGCCGACCAGACAGGCGCCCAGCCGGATCGCGCGCGCCGCATCCAAACCGTCACGGATGCCGCCCGACCCGATCAGATCCAGGTCCGGCGCGGCCTGGGCGCAGTCTGACAGGCTGCGGGCCGTCGGTACGCCCCAGCCGGCGAAGGGCGCGGCCAGCGCTTCCGCCCGACCGCCCATCGCTCGCGCGCCCTCGATCAGGCCCCAGTTGGTGCCCCCTGCCCCGGCGACGTCCAACGCAGCGACGCCCATATCAGCCAAACGGCGCGCCACCGCGCCCGACAGGCCGGCGCCCGTCTCCTTGACGATCAGACGGCCCGGGAAGGCCGCCGCAACCTGTTCGATGCCTCGCGCCACGCCGCGCCAGTCGCGATCGCCCTCGGGCTGAACGCCTTCCTGCAATGGGTTGAGATGCAGGATCAGGGCGTCGGCGCCGATCATCTCCATGGCCCGCCGCGCCTCGTCGACGCCATAGCCTAGGGCGAACTGCACGGCGCCCAGATTGGCCAGGATCATCGCATCCGGAGCCCGGCGTCGCAGATCCAGCCCCAGACCCAAACCGCCGTCCGTCTCCAGCGCCACACGCTGCGAGCCGACCGCCAGCACCACGCCCAAAGCCTGGGCGGCCTCGGCCAGACGCGCATTGATCGCCTCGGCCCGCGAGGGCCCGCCGGTCATCGAACTGATCAGGAACGGCAAGGCGACCGGTCGCCCCAGAAAGCGCGTCGCCAGATCGATGGCGTCGTGATCGATATCCGGCAGGGCGTCGTGAACAAAACGGATGGCGTCCAGACCCGATGTCGTCTGGCTGACGCCTCGCCCGGCCCGCACGTGGTCGATGTGTTCGTCCTTGCGCCGGATCAAGGCATCGGCGTCGGTGGACATCGCAAACGGCTCCTGGCGGGTTGCATCCGACGCGGTCGTGATGCCGTATGGCATCATAAAGGTTCGGCGCGTGGTCGCAACGCGACGCCGGCGAGTATGGGAGATCTGTATGGCGATCGTCGGCATCCGGCGCCAACCGCCCCTGGCGGACGCATCGTGCGACCCCGACGATCTGCGTCTGCAGGTTCAGGCGCGCCTGGCCGAGGTCGCGCCCGCGCATGGCGGCCTGCTGTCCACAGCGGCCCGCGAGGCCTTGCTGGGACAGGGAAAGCGGGCCCGGCCGGTGCTGGCCATGCTGGCGGCGGCGCATGTCGGCGGAGATCCGGAAGACGCCCTGGACTATGCCTGCGCGCTGGAGATGGTTCATGCCGCGTCGCTGGTTCTGGACGATCTGCCGTGCATGGACGACGCCTCGTTGCGTCGGGGCCAGCCGACACTGCACCGTCGCCACGGCGAGGATACGGCCGTTCTGGCGGCCGTGGCCCTGCTGAACCAGGCGACGCGTCTGGTGCTGCAGACCCCGGCGTCGGCGGAAACGCGTCTGGCGGCCCTGGACCTTTTGACGCAGGCGATCGGCTTCGACGGCTTGTCCGAGGGTCAGATGCGCGACCTGCGCGACGACGCACGGGATCGCGATGAAACTGCACTGCGCCAGATCAATGACCTGAAAACCGGCGCCCTGTTCGTCGCCACCGTGCGCGGCGGCGGTCTGCTCGGCGGCGGCGATGCGCAGGATTTGGCGCGGCTGTCGGACTTCGGCGAAGCGATCGGCTTCGCCTTCCAACTCTGCGACGATCTGCTGGATGTCTGTTCGACCGTCGATGCGGTCGGCAAGGATGTGGGCCAAGACGACGACACTACCACGTTTGTCGATCTGTGGGGTGAATGCCGGACCCGCGCGGCGGTGCGGCAATCGTTGGCCAAGGCGGTCGAGGCGGTCGGCCATGACAGCCCCCTGGCCCTCTATGTCCTGGACCTTTTCCAGCAGGCCGAACTTGGGGTCTGAGGTCACGCCGGCCTTGTCGCTGAGCGGGATCGATGCGGGCTACGACGGCCGACCCGTGCTGCGTGACTTCAGCCTCAGCATCGCTGCGGGCGAGGTCTATGCCCTGCTCGGGGCGAATGGTGCGGGCAAGTCCACGGTGGCGCGCGTCGCGTCGGGTCTGCTGCCCGCTCGTCGCGGGCGCGTCGTCCTGGGCGAAGGCGGCGGACCACGCGGGCGCATCGGGCTGGCGCCGCAGGACAGCGCCCTGTTCCCGGCCTTGTCGCCGCGTGAGAACGTCGATGTGACGGCGCGGCTATGCGGCGTGTCCAAGCGCGAGCGCGGCGCGGCGGTGAACCGCGCGCTCGACCTGACCGGCTGCGGCCCGCGCGCGGACCAGCCGGTGCGCACCCTGTCCGGCGGCTGGAAGCGGCGCGCCAACCTCAGCGCCGCCCTGGTCGGACAACCGCGCCTGCTGATCGCCGACGAACCGACGGAAGGGGTGGATGCGGCGACCCGAAGCGTCCTGTCCGTCGCCCTGCGCGAAACCGCAAAGGCGGGCGCCGGCTGTCTGCTGATCAGCCATGACGCCATCTTCGTCGCCGATACGGCCGACCGGATCGGTATCCTGGCCCAAGGGCGACTTCTGGCGGAAGGCGCCCCGAACGCCCTGCTTCATCGCGCGTTCGGCTCAGCCCGGCTGCTCAGCATTCGCCTGACCCGACCGGCGTCGGACCTCGCCGCCAAATGGTTCGCCCAGGCGGGGCTGACCGCGTCCGAGGACGGGCTGGAGTGGCGGCGGCTTTGCGATGACGCGCTGGCCATCGCCCAGATGCTGGCCGCCGTCGTCGATGGCGAGGATGGCGAGGTCGCCGTGCGACGCCCCGGCTTGGACGACTTGGTCGCACAGCTGTCGCAGACGCCGTCATGATGGCGGTGGCGGGCGCCTGGGCGAAAGGGTTTTGGCGCGACCGCGCCGGCGTGATCCTGACCCTGCTGTTGCCACCCCTGGTCTATCTGCTGTTCGCAGCGATCTTCGGCGCGGGCGCACGGGGCGACATCGACACCACCGTCGTGCTGCACGACGCGTCGCGCACGCCCGCGACGGCGGCGATCCGCGAGGCGGTGTCGAAGGACATGGGCGCGCGCCTTCGCGTCGTCGACGATCGCGAGGTCTTCGACCGCGCCGTCATCGACGGTCGCGCTGACGCGGGCATACTGATCCGTCCCTCGACGCAGGGACCGCCGAAGCTAGTGGTCGTTTCCGCCGCCGGCCGGGATGTGGCGGCGTCGGCGCTTCAGGCGCGGCTGGAGCCGACGGCCGCCGCCCTGTCGGGTCAGGGCGCACGACCCGCACCGCGCGTTCAGACCCTGCAGATCGGCCCCCAAGGTGATGTGCAGGCGACCTATTACGCGGGCGCGGTCAGCGTCATGTTCGTCTTCTTCGCCGCCATGCACGGGGCCATGGGCGGGCTGGACGAGCGGCGATCCGGCCTCCAATCACGCCTGGCCCTGGCGCGCGGCGGCTTGGCGCCCATCCTTGGCGGGCGGGCCGTCTGGCTGACGGCGGTGGGCTTGATGCAGTCGGCGGCTGTGTTCGTCGCCGCCTGGGTCAAGCTGCCCGCCCTGGAGCTCTGGCAGATGGCGGCGGCTGCGATGACCGCCTTGGCGGTTGGTTTCTGCGCCGCAGGGCTGGCCCTGGCCCTGACGGCGGCGTGTCGATCGCGCGAACAGGCCCAGCCGCTCACGACCTTCGTGGTCTTGCTTCTGGCTGCTTTGGGCGGATCGATGGCGCCGCGCTTTTTGATGCCGGAGGCCTTCCGTGACCTCGGCTGGATCACGCCCCACGCCTGGGCGATCGAGGCCTATCAGGCCGTGATCTGGCGCGGCGAATTCACGTCGACCGTCATCGCCGCCTGGGCGGTCATGGCCGGCCTGGGCGCAGGCGGCCTTGCGATCGCCCTGATGTTGGAGAGGCGGCGCGCCGCCCGCTGATCGTCAGACGTGCGTCCACAGCGCCGGGCGCGGCGGCGGCTCGCGCCAGGCGTCCAGCGTCTTGCACCACAGGGCGATCAGACCACCCCGCCCCAACAGCATCAGCTTGCCCGCCTTGTCGACCGACGTCCGTCCGTCCCAGGCGCTCACGCCGGCGCGCGACACATGGCGGCCGATCGAACGATAGACGCCGCGCGCCGTAGCGATGGCCCAGGCCGAGCGCGGGTTCAGATCGCGCAAACCCCACCGGGCCGAGGCGTAGAAGGGTTCGGCCGCCGCGACCAGGCGCTGGGCCGTGCGCGCCACGGCGGCGCGGTGCTGGAGCTGATCGACCTGATCGCGCGGCACGCCCGCCTCGGCCAGCCAGGCGCCGGGCAG